>QZKU01000085.1 GCA_003598085.1 Candidatus Abyssobacteria bacterium SURF_5 | reverse complement strand
TCCACGGGCATTCTTAGTGTTCGCAACTTGACTACCCATGAAAAGAAGTTCTTACTTAAAGAAGCTGCTCTTAAAATGATAACCGTCGGACAGTCTCACTGTCCCAAGAATTACGGGCCGCGTCTTTTCGGCCGCAGATTCGGGACTGTGAGACTGTCCGACGGTCGCGATGGGGACTGGCCGAAGCGAAGGGGACTGGCTCCATTTACGGAATTCATGTCGCTTTGAATTCGTAGATACGGGTCTACGACCCTGGTGCCTGTCCCCGAAGTCTCTCTGCGAATACTGCGCGAATAAATTCGCACCTACCAACCAAACGCCCTTCCCGCGACGAGACCTGCGCGAATACATCTCCACCCACGGCGTTCTTCGGATCCCAAGCCGGTAGGGCCGAATTCATTCGGCCGGTCTTCCGCTCTCTTACATCGCAGTGCCGACCCGATATAATCGCGGGATGGAGCGCTCACTATCCCCGAAGCTCCCGGAATCGCCCACCACTCTTCCCTCTCTTATCATAAGCCATTCCAACGGAGCCTGCAAACTACCCGCTCCTCACCTCGTCTTCACCCGGGCGCCGGCCATTTTTCCGCCGGATCGCCCCTAAAACCAAGAGGAGACTAATGCGCCCCGATTTGTCTTGATATCGCTCCTCCGCGCCTTTCCCCGCTTTCACACCGTGGCCTATCCCAAATCAGGAGACTACGATATATGTGCGAGGGCACTGCCACACCGCAACGTATTGCATTCTTTTTCGAAAACGTAATACATCGGCCAATTTGGGCCGGTGCGGGCTTTTTGGGTATTTTTTTCTTGACAAGCTAAAAGATATATGGTAACATCTTCAAAATTCCACATGCCTCTTCTTATCGTTTTCGCGGTGGTGCGGGTCTATTCTTAAAAAACAACATCGTCGATAGCCTTTAGTTTATGCAGGAAAGGAGGGTCGTAAGCTTTTGGCAGAGGGTTATTGACAATGATGATGATCATAGAAATATAGAAGCAATATTCCAGGTAGCGTCGGCAAGCTGAAGTTGCCAGGCGCTCTGTTTTGGTAGTATCGCTCAGTAGCAGTAGAAGCGGAAAATAGCGAAACAAGCAGAGTAGTTTTACAGTAGATTAGATTTTCCTTAAGGAGGAAACTGACGATATGAAGAAATTATCAATTTTGTTGGCTGTGCTCCTGGTAGCGTCAATGACGCTCCCGGCCGCAGCCGAGGTTGAAGAGATAACTGTGGGCGGCAGCCTGCAGATAAGGGGCCAGTATCTTGATCCAGGATTTGGCTTTGCTTTGCCAGGTGGTCTCACCGGTTTTGACGATGACCTCGATCCGCAGAACTGGGTAAGTCAAAGGACCCTCATCAATGTTGATGCGCGCTTGACCGGCGGCATCCGGGCCTTTGCAGAACTTCAGGCTTTTGATATATGGGGTGTCGATGAAACTGATGCCGATTCATCTGGCTATCTGCGTACCGATTCTCCGTATGCTACTCTCGCGGGCCAGGGCAATGATGAAATTCAGCTTTACCAGGGCTACATCGAGCTGAATGATCTGGCTGATCTGCCTCTCATGGTGCGTGTCGGCCGCCAGGAACTGGTTTATGGCCGCGAGTGGCTGATTGGTAACAATAATGATGGCGTGAATTTCTCCGGACTTTCTTTTGACGCCGCAAAGGTGAGCTACGCAGCGGACCTCTTCAGGATTGATGCGTGGTGGAGCCAGTTGGCGAATAATGAAAATCCAGGGAATGCCGTCAATCTTGCCGGCTCCTCGGAAAGCGAGTCCAACTGGGACTTCATGGGCGTCTATGGGACATTTACCGGCATCGAGAATATGGCGCTCGATGGCTACTTCCTCTGGGCAAGAACAGGTGAGGATTTTCCTGGAAGTGTTGCGCTTCCTGTCACTCCTACTCTTACAGACGACGTCAACCTTTACACGGCTGGCGCACGCTTTGCCGGCTGCTGGGATTTCCCGGCCATCGGCCTGATTGACTTCAACGTTGAAGGCGCGTACCAGTTTGGTGACAGCTATGAGATAACCGGCCCTGCTCCTCTTTTTACCGCCACGGATGGCGACTACGAAGCGTGGGCATTCAATGCGGTAGCCGGCTATACCTTTGATGAGGTTCAGCTTGCTCCGAGAGTCGAAGTCGAATACGCCTATTTCTCAGGTGATGACGACCCACTGGATGGCGATGTGGAGAGCTTCACTCGTCTGTTCTCCGACGTCCATTACGGGGAAATGAACGTTGGCGGCAACCTCGACGCCACAATGACGAACGTGCACGTCGGCCGAATAGGCGCATCGATCGTTCCGGTTGAACGCCTGACCCTCAGCGGCGATTTCTACTATTTCATGCTTGCTGATGACGAAGGCGATGTACTCGGTCTTGGAACACAAGTTGCCGGCGACGAAGATGATGAAGTCGGCATGGAAATCGACGTAGCGGCTGACTACCAGTACACCGAAGACCTGAACCTGCGGGTCGGTTGGGCACACTTCTTTGCCGGTGACGCTATTGAGAATATTGACATCGGTGGCGGTGTAGCCTCAGACGACGACGACGATGTAGACTATGTCTATGTCCAGGCGTTGCTGGTGTTCTAAATCACACTGAAACAAGAATCAAGAAGGCCGCCCGAATCCGGGCGGCCTTCTCTTTTCCGGGGCCGGGAAGGAGACGCCGCAATGCGCCCCCTTCAAAATATCACTTTTTCGCGCTCGCTTTTTTCGGCATAGTCCCGATTATATCGAAAATGGCCTGATGCCTTCCTTTCCCGCCCGCCGGATTAACCTCGAGCGGAACGGACAGCTTGAGTTTCTCGGGAGCCAGGCACTTTTCCTTGCTGCACGGCTGCATCTGGAGCATCAATTCCAATTGTCGCAGCCCCGACTCGGCGTTTCTCGCCACCTTCACAGGAACTACAATCCATGCCGTCTGTTCATAGACGGATACAGGTTCCTGGTCAACCCCCAGAGCGACTTTTGTCCCAATGGGATACTGCACCCTCCCGAGTGAGACAGCGGGGGAATCATGCAGTTCCAGCGAAGTCGGTATCAAATAATCCTGCAGCGGCCGATTCGAATTGATATGCCATCCTTTATCTATGGTCAGCTTCGCCGCAATCGTTACCGTTTCGCCGGGAGCGGCCGCCGTCTTCGACACGAAAACGTCCGCTTTCACCGGTTTCTTCCGAACGGAAACATCGGGCTGCTCCTGCTCTTTTACTGCGATGCCGCCGGGTGAGACAGTATCGAGATACATTCCCAGCGCCAGCAGCAGCGATTCGGTACTGCGCGGAGCACGGCCCATAATCGGCTGAAATCCCTCGAAACAGCTTCTGGCGGAACTGAGGTATCGATGTTCGCCGGTCAGGCGCGCAAGACGGACGAGCACACGCGCGGCCACGCCGTTTCCCGAAGGAAGCGCCTTATCGAGCGGGTCCCGCAACCGGGTCAGGATTTGCTCGTGATCTTTTGAAGTAAAGTAGAATCCCCCATCGACTTCGTCATGGAACAGATCGAGGAGCGCCTCAGTCAATCGAACGGCTTCATTCAACCAGCTCTTCGTCTTGGTCGCTTCATAGAGATCGAGAATTCCATCGATCAAGAAAGCATAATCATCAAGATACGCTTCAATTCTTGCTTCACCCTCGCGGGAACTTCTCAGGAGCCGCCCGTCTTTTCGCATGTTTTTCAACACAAATTTTGCCGCGCGATCAGCCGCTCTTGTATAGCCGGATTCGCCCAGTACTCCGCCTGCATGGGCCAATGCCCCAATCATCAATCCGTTCCACCCGCTCAGCACCTTGTCGTCCAGGTGCGGGCGAACCCGCATATTGCGTATCTGAAGGAGCCTGCGGCGGCAATCCTCCATGCGCTGGCGAAATTCGTCTTCGGGAATGCCCTCCTCCTCCGCCAACTGCGAGTATGTCTTCGAGCGGAACAGAACATTCAAGTCCTTTTTCTTGCCGGTGGCCTCCTCATGAAAATTGCCTTCAGGTTTGACATTAAATACGCGGCAGAATAATTCTCCTTCACGCTCGCCCAAAGCGGATATCACTTCTTCATGAGTCCAAACATAAGATCTGCCTTCCACTCCTTCGCTGTCGGCATCGAGTGCACTATAAAACCCGCCGCCCTTATCAGTCATCTCATGTGAGATCCAGTCGAAAATCTTTGCCGCGACCTCTCGGTAATCATGATTGCCGGTTGCGGCAAACCCCATGACATATGCGCGCGCGAGCAGCGCGTTATCATACAGCATCTTTTCGAAATGTGGCAGCAGCCATTCCGCATCGGTGGAATATCTGTGAAACCCGCCGCCCAAATGGTCATGAATTCCGCCTTGCGCCATCCCGTCGAGCGTGCGGGTTATCATGTGCAGCAGATAATCATCCTCCGTGCGGCGATATTCGTAAAAAAGCAGGTCCAGCCCCGTGTGCGGCGGGAACTTGGGCGCATCTCCAAAGCCGCCGTGCTCTTGATCGAATGCATCTCGCAACTCGCGGACCGCCTGAGTCACCATCTCGCGCGACGGCTCTCCTATCGGCTCGATATTCTTTGCCTGCATGATCCGTTCCATCACGTCGGCCAGTTGATCGGCCTGCCTGTTGACATCCTGCCGGCGCCGCTGCCAGAATTCGGCCAGACTGAGCAGAATCGTTTTGAAGCCGGGCCGACCCTGCACATCCTCGCGCGGAAAAAATGTTCCAGCGTACCACGGTTTTCTGTTCGGTAACAGCCAAACCGAATTCGGCCATCCGCCCCGATTCGTGATCAGTTGGGTGGCGTTCATATAAACTTCATCGATATCCGGACGCTCTTCCCGATCAACTTTTATGCAGACGTAGTATCGGTTCAAAATATCTGCAACTTCCGTATCCTCGAACGAATCCCACTCCATGACGTGACACCAGTGACAGGTTGAGTACCCAATCGAAAGAAAAATGGGTTTGTCTTCTTTCCGCGCCTTCTCAAATGCTTCTTCGGACCAGGGATACCAATCGACCGGATTACGAGCGTGCTGAAGCAAATATGGACTCTTCTCGTGAATCAGTCGATTGAATTCCGGCCCGCCATCGGGAGGCAACTTTGCGATTTCCTCCGCCGATGGCATCATTTTTTCCTGTTTTACCGTCATATCATATTCCCTTTCTATGATTGTTGTATGGAATTCATCTCCATATAAGTATTTACCCGTATTGAGGATGTGGCAAAGCCAGTCTTTGGTTCGGCTTAAAACCCTCAACGGCTCACTTCTCTATTGGACAAGACAGCCAAAGATAACATATACTGCGGGAAACAGATACCGTCCAAGAGAGTCTGTTTTACCGTTTTCAAACCGACTACAGACATGTTCTCAGGCCGATTCGAGGAGCGCGACGCCTATGGGAGAGCCATTTCGCAAGACGATCGAAATCGTGGAAGGGCTGATGAGGCCTATGGCGCAGTTTTGGATGGACAACCCGCTTCCTCCGTACGAGGAGTATGCCCACCTTTATGCGGCGACTATTTCCAACAACGCGGATCAATATGAGGATATCGCCGCCGCGATGAACGATGAAAATCGAAAGGTGGCGCTGTTCGAGTTCGGGCTTGTTCCGCAACTTTTCTATTCCTTCGGCTGTGCGCCGCTGTGCCTCGAATTTTATCCCTCATTCTTCACCAGGGTGAACATGAATATCGTGTACGAGTTCATCGAGGCGGCCGAGGAGGCCGGTATCCCGTCCGACGTCTGCTCGACCGATCGGTTCATCCTTGGCGCAGCCCTGAAGGGCGAACTCCCCAAAAATTCCTTTTTCGTCACCTCTTCTTCGCCGTGCGACGGCACACGCATCGCGTACCCGATTCTCCACAAGCTGCTCGATTGCCCGATGTTGTTTCTGGACGCACCGTTCCGGTACGACCGCGAGTCAATCCGATATTATGCCCGCCAGCTCAAGGAGCAATTGATCCCGTTCCTGGAAAAGGTCACCGGCCGAAAATTCGATATCGACCGGCTTCGGGAAGCCGTGGTCGAATCGAATAAGGCTTATGAGTATTTGCTCGATATCCACGATACCTTCACCGTCAGGCCGGCGCCTCATCCGGGATTGCTGAGGCTGCTCCCATACGGCTGTTTCATTTTCGGAGCCGGGCATCCCCGCCTCACCAAAACCCTCAAACTGCTCAGAGACGATGCAGTCCAGCGCGTAAAAGACGGAAGGACCGCCGGCCCCTTTGAAGAAAGGCATCGGGTCCTATGGGTGCACGTGCCGCCGACATACGACAATGAGCTTTTTAACTGGATGGAACAGCAGTTCGGCGCGATGATGGTCTCCAACTCGCTCTCGAGTACGGCTATTCTCGATCCGATCGATACCGGCACCCTCGAAAGTATGCTCGAGGGAATCGCCTGGCAAGGGTTGGATATGACCATGTCCCTCATGCGATTCGACACCCAGAAGCTGATCCAGTTCTCGCTCCGCGCTTACGATCATTATCATTGCGACTGCATGATCATCACCCAGCACGTCGGCTGCAACAGCATCTGCGGCGCGCGCGGGCTCATTCGCGAAGTCTGCCGAAAACGGGATATTCCCGCTCTGTTCATCGAGCTCGATTATAACGACGACCGCGTTCTGCCGATCGAGCTGCTCAGAACGCAGATCGAGGAGTTCTTCACGACGGTGATGCAATAAGGGGGCATTCATGATCGCTTATTTTTCAGAAATCGCCCGGACACTCAACAATCCCGAGATTCAGAAGTGGAAGCAGGCGGGCAATCCCGTTGTCGGAACGGTTTGCTCGAATATCCCGGAGGAAATCCTTCATGCGGCGGGAGCATTGCCGCTCCGCCTGCGCGCTCCGAACCTGCAGGACACCTCGAACGCGGACGCGCAGTTGCACCGAATTAATTGCTCCTATACCCGCTCGGTTCTGCAATTGGCTCTTACCGGGCAACTCGAGTTTCTCGACGGACTGGTGACCACCAACACGTGCGACCACATGCTGCGCCTGGCCGGTGAACTGCAGGAGAAGGCGCGGGTCGATTTCGTCCATTATTTCTCAATGTATCATGCGCTCGGACAGGCCGCGGAAGAATGGCTCGTCCAGGAGATGCGCCAACTGCTCGAAACGCTCGAGCGCGCATTCGATAAGAAGATTTCAGAGGAAGACATCAGGCGCTCGATCGCCGTATATAACAGGACGCGCTCTTTGATGCGGCGCGTGAACGACTTGAGAAAGAACGATCCGCCCCCGCTCACCGGCGCCGAATACCTGCAACTGGCGGTGGCGGGCATGTCGCTCCCGCGCGAGCTGTTCAACGAAAAGCTCGAAGCGCTGATCCCGCAACTGGAAAAAAGGACGATCGAAGCAAATGGAAAACCGCGCCTGATGGTTGTCGGCGGCGCTTGCGACTTGCCCGACTTCATCGATTTCATCGAACGCAAATCGGCCATTGTTGTGGCTGACGGCCTTTGTTTCGGCATGCGTCATTACGAAGGTCAGATCGAGGAGAACGCCGCTGATCCCATTCGCGCGATCGCCAAACGACACACGAAGCGAGTCGCCTGCCCTTCCATTTTCAACGGGTTCGACAACAATTGCGGAGTTTACCGGAAGATCATACAGGAGTGGCGCGTGCGCGCAGTCGTCTGCGCGCGCCTCAAATTCTGCGATCATTGGGCCGGCGAACGCAAAATGCTCTCAGACGAATTTCACCGGGACGGTGTGCCGCTGCTCGATCTCGAGCGCGAGTACAGCACGAGCGGCTCAGGCCAGATCAGCACCAGGATCCAGGCCTTCCTGGAAATGCTGAGCGGCCTGAAAGAATAAGCTGGAATTTTCCCTCACCCCTTCCGCCAAACGGTCGCGCCGTGGTATTATGATTCCATAGTCGACACACCTTAAGAACCATCTGGAGCTGTGAATATGACCGATTGCTTTGTCGTAGACGCTCACGTGCACACTTACAAAACCGCCGAAATCGCGGGTCAGGCGATGGGGGGAGCAGGCCAGGCGGATTGCCGCGGTGTTCCGGAAGAGTTGTTGAGTTTTCTCGATGAGGCGGGCATCGCCCGAGCGGTGCAGGTGAACATGACCCCGATGCGCGAGATGTACGAGGCGGCGCTCGAGAAGCTTCCCGAAGAGGAGCGCGAGAAGAATCGTTCCGCGATCATCACGAAAATGAGCGACAGAGTCAGGAGACGGAACGAATGGACGTGCGCGCTTGCCCGCGAGCATCAGCAACTCGTCGCCTTCCCCTCGATCGATCCGCTGATGCCTGCGGATGTGATGGTTGAAGAGATCGAGACGTGCAAGAAGCTTGGCGCAAAAGGAATCAAATTGCACCCGGCCGAGGGGCACTATTATCCGCGCGACGAGCGCCTCTGGCCGGCGTATAAGAAGATTCAGGAACTCGAGATGCCTGTCATCACGCATGGCGGGCTGTTCATGATGGCGCGCGACGTCCACTATACCCGCCCTTCCAACTTTGAGCCGGTCCTCGAGAGTTTTCCTGAACTCAAATTGGTGATCGCGCATCTCGGCCACGGCTTTTGGGATGAATCGATCGCGCTGGCGAAGAAGTACAGGAATGTATGCTTCGATACGTCCGCGGTCCTCTCGGGGGTGGAGCACCTTCAGATACTCACGGACGAAGAGGGGGTCGACCTGATCCGCAAATTGGGGATCGACCGGGTCATGTTCGGCTCCGATTATCCCTGGTTCGACCCGCGGATGGACCTCAAACGTTTCCTGCGGCTGCCGCTTACTCCGCCGGAAAAAGAGAAAGTGCTCGGAGAAAATTCGCGCAATATTCTCGGAATCTGAGAACCATGATCGCCGCAGCTAAAATCCGGGCCCATTTAAGGTAGGAGAAATATGAGAGCCGTCGAAGGAATAATCAGCAACGCGCTGGGCGATATGATGCATTTCATAGTCAATGGCATGCTGCCCTGGGCATGGGAAAACAAGTTCTGGATCATTGCCCTTATTCCTGTCCTCGCCATTATCGCCATTGCGAAATGGATGTGGGACTGAATCCGTAAAGGAAGCTTCCAGTGCGCTGCGTGTCAAGCTGACTTGCTTCATTGAGAGCACACTATTTATGAGCCAGTCGCTCGAGCAATGCGTTGACCTGGAGCTTGACGGCCAGCATCAGGCGCGTGTGCTGCTCGATCTGGCTCAGCAGAGCGAGTCGTTTCGAGAGAGATATCAGGACGGCCGTCAAAAAGATGCCGCATCCGCCGATCGCCAGGAGAGTCATGGCGCCAATGACCGTTTGAGCCTGCCCCCCAAGCAGACCTACCAGAAGAATCGCGACAGTTAATAATCCCACGGCGCATGCCGACATCAGCAGCATCAACTCAAAGTATGTCGATCGGACCGGCAACGACTTCAGATCGATCGATAAAGCGGCCGGCAAGAGAGGAGGGGCCACTTCCGGTTCTCTATTATCCTGCTTCTTCTTCGCTTCATCTCGCAGATATTGCTGGATGTCCTGGATCAGTCTGTCGATGTTGTTGTCCTTATCCATGCTGCCTCAACTCCTTTGTTACTCGTCGTGCTGCTGCTCCTTCTTCTCGATGGAGGACCCCCTGCCGATGGCGCCGTCGCCGAATTTCCTCCGGATATTGTCGATGGCGGTGACGGCCTTGCGGCTCTTCTCGCCGCCGTTGCTGAACAACCGCATTTGCTCCGCCGGCCGGTCCAGACCGGAGGCAACAACTCCCAGTAGCCGAATCTTCTGACCTTTCAGCGGAACCGCTTGAAACAACTCCCAGGCAAGTGAAAAAACCCGATCATCCACATCCGTCGGCTCCGCCAGCGACCGTTCGCGATGCATTGTCGTGAAATCGGCCAATCTCACCTTGATCCCCACGGTGCGGGCCGTCAGATTTTCCTCGCGCAGGCGCGCGCTCACACGGTCGGAAAGAAGCGCGAGCGTTCGGCGCACAAGCTCCATATCGGACGTGTCCGTTTCAAACGTGGTCTCGTGGCTGATCGATTTGGCCTGAGAATCGGCGATCACCTCACTCGTGTCGATTCCATTCGCCAGCTCATACAGACGTTCGCCCCATTTCCCGAACAAGCGCCTCAACTCGATCCTCGACATTCGCGATAATTGCCCGACCGTGATAATGCCGAGCTCGTTCATTCGCTTCATACTTACTTTCCCGACGCCGGGAAGCTTGCCCACGGGCAGATCGCGCAAGAACTCAAGCTCGCTCCCTGGCGGGACAACTACAAAACCTTTCGGTTTTCGCAGGTCGGATGCTATCTTCGCAAGGTACTTGTTAGGAGCGATCCCGACAGAGCATGTCAACCGCAATTCCCCCTCTACCCGCTCCTGTATCTCCCGGCCAATCCGTTCGGCTCCACCGTACAGACGCTCGCTTGCCGTGACGTCCAGGTAAGCCTCATCCAGAGAGGCCGGCTCAACGAGCGGAGTATACGACCCCAGGATCGAACGAAGCTGCTCCGAAACGGCCGCATATTTCTCCATATCGACCGGCAAAAATACGCCCGCGGGGCAGAGAGCCTGCGCTTTTTTCAGGGGCATCGCGCTGTGTACGCCGTATGCCCGGGCTTCATATGACGCCGCCGAGACAACGCCGCGACTGCCGCCCACTCCGCCTACGATCACCGGCCTGCCTGCCAAAGCAGGATTGTCGCGCTGCTCGACGGCCGCGTAAAAAGCGTCCATATCAACGTGGATTATCGTCCGGATCATACCGCGCCCCGCGCGAAAGCAGGAGCCGGATGCAATGCGCCCCCGGCTGCCAGAATCATTGGGGAAATTTCGGTCACACGATTTTATCTAACTCAGCCGCTTTCTGTCAATCCGGTTTCTTTAAAGCGCGACGTTAAATCGCGGACTTGCAAAAAATTATAACTCCTCGATTCTTGTCCAGGACGGCCTTTGCATTTCGAAAAAACTGTCGGTGGATACGGAAAAATTCATAAACCGCAAAGGCGCAGAGGCCGCAGCGCGGCGGAGCCGCATCCAATTTTGGATTTTCGATTTTAGATTTTGGATTGAAGGCTTAAGAAATAACTGGCCCTGCAATTTCCTAAGGTAATTGGGCTTAAGTCGTGACATCTGCAAAAAAACGACATGATCAAGATTTTGACTGTTAGCAATGCAAAGACAGAATAAGGAGAGGATCTATGTAGTCCTGTTTTGCTTAGTCTTTCTCTGCGTCTTCGCGTCTCCGCGGTGAAGAAGTTCTTATACATACAGCCTAAAGATATTCTTTGTGCTCTCTTTACCTCCTGTTGAGGAATCTTTCCTTCTGTTTCTTATGAATCTCTATTGGACCCGCGCGATGCGGAATTATCTCATATTCCGCTTTTGAAAATCATCTTGGACAAGACTGATGGCATATCAAAAGCTTTCCCGAATTCGTACTCCGGATGATTTTCGAAAACGTGAATCAATAAATTTTGCTTGACTTTTCCTGCGCCTCCCGTTACAATCTGGCCTAATAAAACATCAGTGGGCGTTTCCTCAGGGGAAACACCAGGGAAGACGGTGAGAATCCGTCGCGGTCCCGCCGCTGTAAACGGGAGCGAAAGCCGCTACAGCCACTGGCCCACAGGGCCGGGAAGGCGCGGCGAGTAGAAAGCCCGCAAGCCAGAAGACCTACCCGCTGCATGAGGAGTGTTGTGACTCTCGGGTAATGGAGTCTGTGCACCGAGGGATGGAAAACGGCATCCCCAAATCCACCAGGGTTTGGGGATTTTTTATTTTGGAGGAATCGTTGTCCGGCAACTTCCTTTTCATCCTCTCCTTTTGAGGGAACGTTGCCGGCAACCTCCAAAAATGGGGACAGAGCCTATTTATTTTTTGTAAATCATTGTTCAGCAAGTATTTACATGGGCGGTAATTTGAGGTCGTTTGATCATTAGTGTTTTTATCAACCAAAAAGCAACATCTTCTTCACATGGGATGCGATCCGGCAGGAGCTACAGAAACTATAGGGAGATTAATCCTGGGGACGCGCTTATAAGTAGCTAATATCAAATGGTTTATGACAAAAAATTAGGCTCTGTCCCTATTATTCGGCAATTGAGGTCCCAAATTGGCAAAAATCATCCTGATCGTTGGCGGTAGTCGAAGCGGAAAGAGCGAATATGCACGCGCCCGGGCTGAATCGCTGCCCGGCCCGCGGATGTTTTTGGCCACCTGTCCCCCGCTTGACGAGGAGATGCGTGCGCGCATTGCCGCCCATCATCGCGCTCGCGCCGAATGCGGCTGGGAAACCGTTGAAGAGTACGGCGACATCATTTGTGCGCTTCGGAGCGGTGCGAACAAGTACAACGTCGCCCTCGTGGATTGTCTCACGCTGTGGCTGAACAACCTGATGCGGGAGGCGGACGCGCGAGGCGAGAAGATCACGGAAAAAGATATCTCCTCCCGGTGCAGGGACATCGTCGAGGTATGCGCCAAAATGAGCGGATACATCTTTTTCGTTGCGAACGAAGTCGGCATGGGCATAGTTCCAGACAATCCAGCATCCAGACGCTTTCGGGATCTCGCGGGCAGATGCAATCAGTCGCTTGCCGCCTCCGCCGATGAAGTGATCCTTGTTAGTTGCGGGATACCGCTTCATTTGAAAGGAGGCGCGAATGACCCTGATTGAGACAACTCTCGCGGAAATCATGCCGCAGGATTCGGAATACCGCAGGCAGGCGCGCCGGCGACTCAACCGTCTCGTCATGCCGCGCTGGGCGCTCGGCCGACTGATGGATCTGGCCATCGATCTGGCCGGAATAACGCGCTCGCTTCGCCCGCCGGTCAAACGGCGGGCCGTGGCGGTTTTCGCGGCCGACCACGGAATCTCCGAGTCGGGCGTCAGCCAATATCCGAAAGAAGTAACCTGCAGTATGGTGCAGGTATTTGTGGGGGGCAAGGCAGGTATCAACGCGGTTGCTCGAGCGGCCCAAGCGGATGTGATTGTCGTGGATGTCGGCGTCGCAGGCGATCTGTCCTCTCTCGCGCGCGAAGAAAAGATCGTGTCCAAACCCGTCGCGGCCGGAACCCGGAACATGCTTCATGGCGCGGCCATGTCGCGCGCGCAGGCCGTGCAATGCATTGAGGCCGGCATCGAGGTCGCTCACGATCTGAATCCCGCGCCGGACCTTCTTGCTGCCGGGGAGATGGGGATCGGCAACACCACCGCCGCGAGCGCAGTACTGGCCGCATTCAGTGGACGCCCGGCCGCTATGGTAACCGGCCGCGGTTCCGGAATCGACGGCGACCGCCACGCGCATAAAATAAATATGATTGAGCGCGCTCTCCAGGTGAATCAGCCCGACCCGAACGATGCTCTCGACGTCCTTTCGAAGGTCGGCGGGTTCGAGATCGGCGCGATCGCGGGATTCGTTCTCGGAGCGGCCGCATTGAAAAAGCCCATTGTGCTGGATGGATTTCCCGCGACCGCCGGCGCGCTCGTCGCGCACGCTCTCGAGCCACTCAGCGCGCAGTACATGATCGCCGGCCATCGAAGCGTCGAATGCGGGCACCGATTGATGCACACGCGTTTGAAGAAACGGCCGCTTCTCGACCTGCGGTTGAGGCTCGGAGAGGGCACCGGCGCTGCGCTTGCGATGCCGCTGATCGAGGCCTCCGCGCGCCTCCTCTCGGACGTGGCCACCTTCGAAGAAGTCGGCATCGGAGATTCGGGGGGGTAATGCTATTTTTACCCTAAACTTCTCAACCGTGACATCTGTTCTTCTCGTGCAACGATGATGAAATCACTGCTCGACACGCTCCAGTTCCTGACAACGATTCCGCTGCGCCGCGTCCAGGCGGATGAGCGGTTGAACGTCCGGCTGGAGTTTTTCCCGCTTGTCGGTATTCTGGCGGGACTCGTTCTCGCAACAGCCGGGGCGGCTCTTTCGGTTGTGTTTCCGCCGTTCGTCACGGGTGCGAGCGTCATCGTTCTGCTCGTGTTTATTACCGGCGGTCTGCATCTTGACGGCTTGGCCGACACCGCGGACGGCTTCGGCAGCTCGCGCCCGCGCGAGGAAATTTTGCGCATCATGCGCGACAGCCGCACCGGAGCGATGGGGGTGATTGCGGTGGCATGCGTCCTTGCACTCAAAATCGCCGCCGCCTCTTCATTAGCGCCCCAAACGCGAACACAGGCGCTGTTGCTGATGCCTGTAGCCGGCCGGTGTGGAATGGCCGTCCTCATGGGATACATGCCGCTTGCGCGGAACGAGGGGTTGGCCGCTGCAGTGCGCCCGGCGCGAGCGACTCGCCAGATGATCTGGTCGGGCGCCGCGCTGCTGATCATCGGTTGGCTGGCATGGGGAATGAACGGTGTTTTAGTCGGCTTGGCCTCCTTGGTGGCGCTTGCGCCGCTTTCACTCCTCATGTTGCGCAAGATCGGCGGGATAACCGGCGACACGCTCGGGGCCACGTGTGAGGTAGTCGAGACGGTTTCTCTTGTAATTGCGGCAGGCATCGGTTTCGGTAGTGGATAGGAGAAGGCTGTTCAACGAAGCGCGAGCGGATGTAGGGAAAGCGGTGAGATTCCGCTTCTGCCCGGCAACTGTAATCGGCACAAAATCCGCATAAGGCCACTGTTCGTATAAAGAACATCGGAATGGGAAGGCGCGGAGAGTAGGCGACGCCGTAAGTCAGGAAACCTTACCGCTCGCAGGGGGTCACCCTTTCCGGGGAAAGGAGTACAGGCATGCGCGCAGTCATCACGTTTCTGTTCCTTGCAACAATCGTATTCACGAGTTCGTCACTTTTCGCCGAGCCGGCAGACAAATCCTCCGGCGAAAGTCAATGGACCACCATCAGCGAGACGGAGCCGGTGGAGCCCTCCGAAGACCAGGCAGAGTTGCCTTCGCGGCAGGAACCGGAGACCCTCGAGCCCGTGGTGGTAACCGCCACCCGCATGGAGACCCCGATCCGAGAGGTCGCGGCCTCCATAACTGTAATTTCCGAAGAGGAGATCGTGCGCGAGCAAAAGATCGTGGTGCTCGATGTTCTGCGTGGCGAGCCGGGGCTGGACATCGTGCAGACGGGAGGGCCCGGCGGGCAAGCATCGGCCTTTATCAGGGGAGCGAAATCCGATCATACGCTCGTACTGATAGACGGCATCGAAATGAATGATCCCAGTTCGCCGGTTCGCGCTTTCAATTTTGCCGATCTGACCACCGAAAACATCGAGCGCATCGAGGTGCTCCGCGGCCCCCAGAGCACGCTCTATGGTTCGGATGCCATCGGCGGCGTGATCAACATCATCACGAAGAAGGGGAGCGGAAAGCCCCGCTTCTATGTATCGGGCGAATACGGCTCATACGAGACGTTCCACGAGACAGCCGGCGTCAGCGGGGGAACTGATCTGGTGAACTATTCGCTCGGAATCTCGCGTCTCGACACCGACGGCATTTCGGCCGCGGACGAGGACGACGGGAATGGTGAAGAGGACGCGTATGAGAACACGTCGGTTTCAACGAGGGTGGGATGGACGCCCGCCAATATTCTGGGTCTTGACTTCATCCTGCGCTATTATGACACCGAGGTCGAGCTTGACGGATTTGATCCCGTCACCTTTCGCTTTGCGGACGATCCGAATTCCACCGAAGATACGGAGGCGCTTTTCTTGAGGGCGCAAGCGAGGACATTTTTCTTCGACAGCTTTTGGGAGCAGACCCTGGGGGTCTCCTTTACCGACTATAGAAGAAGGCTGCGGGATGATTTTGATTCCGCACATCCGGTGGACCGTTCGCGCTCCTCGTATGACGGAGATCTCCTGAAATTCGATTGGCAGCACAACCTCGCTCTCCATGACACGAACACCCTGACCGTGGGGGTGGAGACCGAGGAGGAATCGCTTAAGTTTCATACCTTTTTTGATTCCGGGGGCTTTATCATGGAAGATGTTTTCGACGAGAAATCGGTCCGGACCACCGGCTATTTCCTTCAGGATCAGATCAAGCTGTGGGACCGCTTCTTCACAACGCTGGGGATTCGCCTCGATGACCACGAGGAGTTCGGATCGGAAGTCACCTATCGTATAGCCTCGGCTTACCTCATTCCGGAGTTTGGAACCAAGCTCAAGGCGACATACGGAACCGGCTTCAAGGCGCCCACGCTTTACCAGCTTTTTGGCGCCGCCGACCCCTTCTTCGGACCGGTTGGCAATCCCAATCTGGACCCGGAAACAAGCGAGGGATGGGACGCCGGTTTCGAGCAGGAGGTGCTGGACGGGCGAATCACGTTCGGGGCGACATATTTCCGGAACGAGTTTGACGACCTCATCGATTTCCTTTTCGGGTCCGGCTACGTTAATATCGATGAGGCTGAAGCCGAGGGCGTTGAAGTGTTCGCAGCGGTTCAGCCATGCGAGAAACTGCTGGTCCGCGCCAACTACACGCGCACCGAAACCGAGGACAAGAGCACCGGAGAAGACCTTCTTCGCAGGCCGGAGAACAAGGCCGGGCTGGACACAACATATCGATTCCTGGAAAAAGGAATCGTCAACCTCGGCATCATCTATGTCGGCGACAGGCTCGATGTCGGCAATGAAGATTTGGGGGGATATACCTTGGTGAATTTGGCGGCCTCCTACGACATCAGCGAGAACGTCAGGGTTTTCGGACGCATCGAGAATCTCTTCGACAGGGATTATCACGAGGTGAGCAATTACGGCACCGCGGGCGTATCAGCGCATGCGGGATTGAAATTGTTATTCTGAACAAAACCCAAAAGCGTCGATGCAGCGGAGATAATGCCGAACGCGCCGACGTAACTATGACGGTCCCGCTGACGGGTTTTTGATATAATAGAGCAATAATGGCGCGCCGAGTGCTCTTCCGATACGTTTACACTAACTGTCTCCATCTCCCTCAAGGCAGAGGGGTCCGCGGAAATCCCGCGTTAGCCGCATCAACAAACAGAACTGGAGTCTTTCTCCTGAAGGGTCTATGCTGACACTCTTCCACAAGGGCGGGCCGGTCATGTACCTGCTGCTCGCATGCTCGCTGGCGGCGCTTACCGTCGTCATTGAGCGCATCATCTTCTGGACTCGCGAGCGCCACAGCCGCAATCAGTCCCTGGTGGATAAAATCCTTGAACTCGCGGAACAGGACGATTACATCGAGGCGGCGCGTATCGGCGGCCGCTCAAGCGACTACGTCGCCCGCATTCTCATTTGCGGGATCGTGCATCGCAGCTTTTCGCTCAAGAGCGCCCTCGAGATGGCCGCCGCCGTCGAGATCAAGCGAATGAAGCGGTACATGAACGTGCTCGATACCATGGTCACGGTCTCGCCGCTTCTCGGCATCCTCGGAACTGTGACCGGTATCATCCGTTCTTTCGAGGCAATGGGAGTCTCAGGCGCACAGAATCCCGTCGCCGTGTCCGGCGGAATCGCTGAAGCGCTCATCACTACCGCCACCGGCCTCATGATAGCGATCCCCTCACTTGCGTTCTTCAATTACTTCAACTCACAACTCGAGGGGGCGCTGCATGAAATCGAGACCTATAGCACCAGCCTCGAGATCGTGCACGAGAAGAACAAGGCGCAGAATGAATCTCAGCCACAAGATGCCCGCTAAAAAGGCGCGGATCGAGATCGTTCCGCTCATCGATTGCATGTTTCTCCTCCTCGTGTTCTTTGTTTACTCGATGATGACGCTGACTCAGCCGCGCGGAATCGCCGTCACACTTCCGCCTTCCTCTGATGCGCCCGCCGAAAAAAAAGAATTCGTCGCCGTCTCGATCACCGAAGCGGGCGAAATATACTTCGAAAAGGATAGGGTCGACCTGCAGCTTCTGGCGGAAAAAATCTCGCAGGCGCGTTCACTCAATCCGTCACTGCGGGTGCTCATCAACGGCGACAAAAATGCGCGTCATGGGCTGGTCGTCCATGTGCTCGATATCTTGCGGAAACTGTCCGTGACCAATGTCGCCATTCAAACCGGGCCCGAAGACACCGAGGAAAAATGAGGGATAATTCGCTCGTTGCTTCGCTGATCCTCGCCGGGTTGATCCATTTCGCTCTGCTGTTCTGCAAGCTGCCGGCGGCTCAACCGCTGCCGGCAAATCTCATTCCCGCGGTGCAGGTCGCTCTTGTAGCCGCGCCCGCAAGGCTTCCCGTTTCTGACACCGCGCCGACGCCGGCTGAAAAGAAGAAATACCAGCCTGTCATACACGCAAAGACACCGCCGGCGCCGCTCAAGAAACCGCCTCAGGAAAAAACCAGGTCGGCTCCCATGCAAAAACCCGTTCCCGTGAAGATGCCCGTTCCCGATGTCATGCCGCTCAAGCAGGAAGTGGTGGAAGTGAAGCCTCCGGAACAGGAGTCTCCGCAGGAGGAATTGGAAGCTCCGCAGCAGCCGGAAGCATTCGCGCCTGCGATCGAATCGCCCGAAGAAAATGCGGGCTCTGCCGCAATTGCCTCCTTTCCGTTCGAGCATGAGGGCAATGATACGGCGGGCGCATTCCGTGACGGCCAAGGATCTACAGTTCCGGAGCAAGGCTTATTCGATGCAATGCCCTCATACGCGTACAACCCCAAGCCCCATTATCCGCGCTCGGCGCGATCGGCCGGACAAGAGGGGACCGCCATATTGCGCGTCGAGGTGCTTTCGTCGGGGAAAGTGGGTAGAATAGAAGTGGAAAAATCCAGCGGGTACGATCTGCTTGACCGTGAGGCAGTCAGGGCAATACAGCTTTGGAGGTTTGCGCCTGCCCGGCGAGGAACGCGTCCGGTTACCGCCTGGGTCAGGGTTCCGATCGAATTCAGCTTGAGGGACTGAAATGAATGACCGGGAACGATTCCTCAAAACTCTGAAATTCGAGAAAGCCGACCGCGTTCCCTACTTCGAGCAATACATCAGGGAAGATACGGTAGAACGTTGGCGAAAAGAAGGCTTGCCGCGCGGCGTGGACATCGAGGAATATTTTCATCTCGACCATCGAGAGGTGATACCTCTGAAATTGTCCTACCGCGAGATGAACAGCCGGTTCGACTATCCGATCGAGAGCGAAAGCGACCTCGATCGGTTCCGCGCCTTCCTCGATGGCGCCCGCAAAAAAGCGTATCCGCGCAACTGGAAGAAACTGGTCGAAAAATATCGGCGGCGCGATTATCCGGTCGGCCTCGGTGCATGGGAGTCGGGCATCCTCCAGTTTCTCGGCGTGATAGACTCCCTTTCACTCACCCGCGCGTGCCTGCTTCTGTGCGATAACCCGCCGCTGGCACACCGGATCATGGACGCCGCAGCCGATTACCTGATGAAGGGAATCGAGCCGGCGCTCGAGCAGGTCGATGTCGATTTTGCATATTTTACCGAGCCGATCGCCGGCAGTAACGGCCCGGTCATCTCGCCCGCAATGTTCCGAGAGTTCGTCATCCCGCGATACAAGCGCATCGTCTCGCTCCTCAAGGAACACCGCGTCGATATCATCATCCTGAGATCGTTTGGCAACATCGAGGTCTTGCTGCCGGATATGGTCAAAGCCGGCATCAATGGCTTGTGGCTGACCGAAACGGTGCCTTCAAATATGGATTACCGCAAGATCAGGAAGCGGTATGGCAGGAAATTGGCGCTCATTGGCGGCATCGACTCGAACGTTTTGACCCGCGACAAGGAAACCATCAGACAGGAGATCTTTGAAAAGGCGCCGCCGCTAATGAAAGGCGGCGGATATATTCCCACCATTGACAATCGCGCGCGGGCCCACATCCCGTTTGAAAACTTCGTTTACTACCGCACCTTGATAGAAGAGATAAGCGCTCAATCTTTCTGAATACGTGCTTGAGCGGAGCCCTCGGCAGCAGGCAAGGAATCAGGCAGGTTCGCAGTCTTTTGGTTGAGAAGCCTTATCGATATCAATGATCTTCGTGTCTTTATAGTAATGCTGACTCTCATAGCGAGTGATGTTCTTCAGCTTGTGCGTGATTTCCGCTATCTTCTGGACCTCTCGCTTGAACTTCTGCATGTCCTCGTATTCGGGATGCCCTTCTGAGATCCGTTTGAGGAAGCTGTGGATGTAGGCGAAAAGCACTTGGATCGGCTGGTTTAATTCGTGACATGCAGCCCCTGCCAGTTCCAGAACTCCCTGTAGCTTTTCTTTTTGCAGGCGCTCGTCCTCCGCCCGCTTTCGCTCCGTCACATCGACGCTGTATTCAATCATCTGGATGACGTTTCCGGCTGCATCAAAGATCGGATGCCCGTGAACTTCGACATGCCGGGCGCTGCCATTCCTATCATAATGAGTGTGCTCCACGACGACGGATTTCCTCGTCCTTTTCACTTCTTCGAGCGGGCAAAGGCATGTATCCGCGCACGGCGCGTCTTTGCGGTGGGTCAGCGCATGACAGGTTGTGTGCTCGGGCGCATCTATCGAACCGGCCGCCGAATTCGCCAGTTTGATCGTGTAATCTTGAACATCGATCACGTAGAACGGGTAGGGAAGAAACTCGAGAATATTGGACAGGAAATTCAATTGGTCCTGAACTCGACGCTCCTGAGCCGCATTCGGGCCGGCTTCATTCCTTCTTGAAGGACGCCGCTTCGTTTTCAAATGAGGCTTCACCCTTGTGGCTCGCTTTCTCTCGTTGTTCATTATCTCGGCTCAAGGCCATATCGTGTCAGAACCTGCTGAATTTATTATACCATACAATCTTCTACTGATCCCCATATTTCGCAGGGCGCTTTTCGAGGAAGGAGAAGGCGCCCTCGCGAAAGTCGTTCGTGAAAAAGTTGATGGTCTGAGTCCGATTCTCCATGTGAATCTGATTCTCGAGGCTGGGCGCGCAGAGGCCGAAATTGTATACCTCTTTCGTCATTCTTAACGCGAGCGGAGCGTTCGCGAGCATCTCGTTTGCAAGCTCCTTCGCAGCGCCGACCACCTGGCCATCCGCAACCACTTTCGATACGAGGCCGATCTCGAGCGCCGTGCGGGCATCGATCAGCCGGCCCGTGTACATGAGCTCGGCCGCGTTCGAGGCGCCGACGATTCGCGGCAGAAAATAGGACGATCCCATCTCGCAGCCCGACAGCCCGAGCTTGACAAAGGCGCAGTTAAAGCGCGCTGATTCGGAGGCATATCGTACATCCGCCGCAAGCGCCAGGCACAAACCTCCGCCCGACGCCGCTCCGTTGACCGCGGCAATGATCGGCTGTGGTATCTGCCGCATCCTGATCACCAGGTTCGCGTAACCTTCCTGGAGGCGATACTGCGACTGTATCGGGCCGAGCTTCTCATCCCACGCGCCCTCTCCCTCGCCGCCCTTCAAGTCCGCGCCGGCGCAGAAGGCGCGCCCGGCCCCCGTCACTATAAGGATGCGGGTATCGAGATCTTCGTCGAGTTGATTGAAAAGCTGATGCAGTTCCCTTACGAGCGTGTGCGAGAGCGCATTCAGCCGGTGCGGCCGGTTCAAGGTGAGTATACCGATGTGGGCATCCTTTTCGAATTGAAGCGTTTTCATCGAGCGTCTCCTTGTTCTCGTCGTTACGAACGAACCATCACGAGCGGTAACCGGCCCCAAAGACGGTAACCGCGCCCGGTACCGAGATGTGACATTGCCAGATGAAATCATGCTCTCCGCACATTCGGCGGTGGGGCGCATGAATTGTAACAGAGGGAGCGAGGGAAATCAAAATGGCCAAAGGAAGATGTGAAAAACGCACCGATTCATTGACAATTCTCGCGGATTTTGATAAAGTTTTTAGCGGCTTCTGTGACCAAAAATTGCCACTATACGTGCCCGATGTCGCACGTTTTATATGTTTTCTGTTATCCTGGCCAGGATAAATAAATGAAGTTATTTTGAAGGAGAGGAAATAAGAAAATGCTGAAGAGACATGCGCTGTTCATCGCGCCGATCCTGATATTCCTTTTAGGGATATCGGCGTGCGCCCAGGAAGGATCAATTGGAGAACAGAAGGAACTGACCACCCAGAATGCGGTGAAGCGGATCGTCCAGGGATCGACTGAACTGCAGAACGAACCCGCGGCCCTTGCAAGCTCGGCCGAGGCGCTTGCCCGCGAGGCTCAGAGCCTGCAACAGGCGGCCGAACTTCTATTTGCGCAGGCCGACGAACTGCAGAAGCGGGCTATTACCCTCCAGGAACAGGCCCAGACCCTCAGAGATCAAACCGGCGTGCTCGATCAAAATATTTCGGCTATTAAAACATCCGCCGGTGTCCTTAACCAGCTTTACGCTACAGACGCCGAACAGCCGGAGGCGACTTCGACGGCCGCCGGAGCCACTACAGTTTTTGTCATTATCGTCATCCTTGCCGCAGGTCTAATCATTTTCTTTATCGTGCGCAGGCGCCGGCTGGAGCGCGAAGAAGAAGAGCGCCTTGCCGCCATCAGACGCCAGCAAGCGGTTTATTCTCCGCCAGCCGCAGCCGTTTCGGAAAGCCCCAGCGAGGCCGCGGAACAGGCACCGGCCCAGACCGGCGACGCCACCGAGGAAGATAAGTAGCACATAACAAAATACAGGCGCCGCCTCCGCAGGCGGCGCCTTTTTTTCATCTCATTATCCGCCGCCTCCCACCTTTTTCTTTTCCCCCGCTTGACAGCCTTCGATTCAGCGGATATAATAACTAACTAACTGAGTCAGTTATTTAAAGTCGAGGAGAGAAAAATGTCGCCCCGAATCATGCCGGAAAACCGAATCCCCGATATCGCTGCGGCCGCCGTTTCCGTTTTCAGCCGGAAAGGGTACCGGCTCACGCAGATGGACGAGATCGCTCATGAGGCGGGCGTCTCGAAGGCGACTCTTTATTATTATTTCAAGAGCAAAATCCATCTGTTCCAGTACGTTCTCGAGAATTTCGAAAACGGCAGAACCCAGACTTTTCCGCCGCCTGGCGCCTCACACTCGAAGAGCGAGCCCGAGTTCCTTCACATGCTGAAGAAGAGGCTGAAGGAGGATACGAAGCTGCACAGACTGGCTCATTATCTCGCGCGAAAGCCTTCAGGCAACGTCGAGCAAGAGCTTTCAGAAATCCTGCTGGAGATGTGGGAAATCAACGAGAGGAATCGGGTTCAAATCATCATCCTGGAGAAATCTTTTTTTGAATTTCCCGAGCTTGCGGAGGTGTACGACAAGTATGCGCGCGGACAGGTGTTGCGCCAGATCGAGGAATATCTTCGAATAAGGATGCGGCAGGGCGTGTTTAAACCGCTGCATTCGGTGCGGGCGACGGCGCGGTTTCTGCTTGAATCGCTGGCGTGGTTCGGTTTTAAACAGCCCGCTCCTCCGCATCAGATCTTCACGAAGGAGGAGGCGCTGCCGGACCTGGTTTCAATTGTTACCTCAGGGCTGATAAGCGTCGGCTCTTGAATTTTTTGTAAATCTTGGGGGGGATTTATGGACGCTCACAATTCGCAAAGACGACATGATATCGACTGGCTGCGGATCCTGGCCGTGCTGCTGTTGTTCTTCTTTCACACCGCGAGGATTTTTGATACCGACGATTTTTATGTGAAGAACACGGCGGTCTCCGAGGGCTTCACTGTCTTTATCAACTTCATCTATCTCTGGCACATGCCGCTCTTCTTCTTTCTCTCCGGCGTGGGAACATGGTTTGCCTTGCGCTCGCGGGGCGGGCGCGGATATGCGAGCGAGCGCTTCAAGCGCTTGTTCATTCCACTGCTCTTCGGGGCGTGCTTTATTGTTCCGCCGCAAGTATACTACATGCGCCTGAGCGGGCAGACTTACAATCATCCGCCGCTGGACGTTTTCGAGGATTCTTACCTCCAGTTTTTTCCAACATTCTTTAACGGGATCGCCCCGAGCGGGAATTGGGAATGGGGGCATCTGTGGTTTCTCGCATACCTGTTCACGTTTTCTCTCGTTGCGCTTCCCCTTTTCCGGAGCATTGAGAAAACGTACGGGCGAGGGCTCGTAGAAAAACTGGCATCTGTGGCGGAAAAGCGGGGCGGCATATTCCTGTTTGGCCTCCCTCTCATGGCCGGAGAAGCTCTGTTGAGAGCCAATTGGCCCGGGATGCAGAACCTGTACAACGACTGGTCCAATTTTCTGTTCTTCATCCTGTTCTTCATTTATGGATATCTGTTATGTTCGGATGAGCGCTTCTGGCAGGCGGTCGAGCGAGACGGAAAGCTTGCGCTGTTGCTTGCCGCCGCGATTTTCAGCATATACCCGCTCAGGCTTGCGCTGGGCCATCTGCCGTCGCGCGGCTATAATCCGGACTACATGAGTCTGATGGCCCTTCGCGGTTTGGACGCGTGGCTTTGGGTCGTCGCCGTTCTCAGTTTTGGTCGCCGATACCTGGGATTTACCAACCGAATTCTCACATATGCCAATGAGGCCGCTCTGCCTGTCTATATCCTGCATCAAACCGTCATCGTGATGGTCGGCTACTACGTCGTCAGGTGGCAAACAGGCATGATGTCCGGGTATTTCATCATTACGATGCTCTCGCTCGTCGTCACGTTGCTCGCATGCGACCTGCTCGTTAGAAGAATCAATGTGGTGAGGTTTCTGTTCGGTATGCGGGCGAAACGCTCGCGCGCTCACATTTTGGCTTTTGACAAAGCGAGGCCGGAAAACCCATGACGGCCGCAAGACTTCAATGACAACGTGATTACTCTTTATTTTTGCAAATCCCGGGCTGCAGTTAATCATCGCTGGCAAACTATGAACAGAATCATCAAAGTGAGGAAGGCATCATGAGTCAACAGAAAAATCGCAGTCAGATATTCGCCGGGTCCGACCCATCCGCTCGAGGACACAGGGCGCTTCTGTACTCGCTCGGAATGACAAAACAGCAAATCGAGCGCCCGCTCGTGGCCGTTGTCAATACCTGGAACGAGCTTCATGCCGGCCATGCGCATCTGAACCGTCTTTCTGCGAAAGTGAAGGAAGGCGTGCTGATGGCCGGGGGAATGCCTGCGGAATTCAACACGATCAGTATCTGCGACGGCCTCACGGTCGGCCACGGAGGCATGCGGTACGTGCTGCCAAGCCGCGAGGTCATTGCGGACTCAATCGAGTTGACGGTGCAGGCTCACCTGTACGACGCGATGGTCCTCATCGGCTCGTGCGACAAAATCATACCCGCGCTGCTCATGGCGGCGGCGCGGCTCGATATCCCTGCGATCCTGGTTGCCGGCGGGCCCATGTTTCCGGGCTACTGGCCGCGCTTCCGCCTGCGCTGGGGAGAGGCCGCGATGGATGCAATCGGCGAGCGGTACACGCGAGGCGAGCTGACGGATGAGCAGCTCGAAGAGTTAACGGCCTGCATCTACCCGTGCGCTGGCGCCTGCTACGGCATGGGCACGGCAAACACGATGGCGTGTCTGACCGAGGCCTTCGGCATGTCGCTGCCGGGCGATGGGACCGCCCATGCGACCACGGCCAAAAAGGAGCGCCTTGCGGTCGAGGCGGGCGTGCAGGTGATGCGACTGCTTGAGGCCGGACTTACTCCTTCGACGATAATGGCCGAAGCCGCTTTCCACAACGCCTTGAAGGTGAACATGGCGATCGGAGGCTCACTGAATACGGTGCTGCATATTCCCGCAATCGCCCACGAGCTTGGGATCAAAATCGAGCTTGAGATGTTTGACCGCATGTCGCGCGAAACGCCGCACCTGTGCAATATCGAGCCGTCCGGGCCCCACTGCCTGTCTGACCTCGAGCGCGCCGGAGGAATTCCCGGAGTGATGAAGCGGCTGCAGGGCTTGCTCGAAACGGATGTCGTGACGGTTACCGGCAAAAGTGTGAAGGATAATCTTGCTTCTGCCGAGATATTTGATGAAGAGGTGATCCGCCCGCTTGATGCGCCCGTGCGTCCGTACGGCGGCATCGCCCTCCTGAAAGGGAATCTTGCGCCCGGCGGCGCAGTTGTCAAGCAGGTGGCCGTGGATCGATCGCAGTGGCGCTTCAGCGGACCGGCGCGGGTATTCGATAGCGAAGAGGATGCGACTCAGGCTCTCATGGAACAGAAAATCCGGGCGGGCGACGCTGTGATCATCAGGTACGAAGGCCCCAAAGGCGGCCCCGGCATGCGCGAAATGCAGATGTTTCGGTCGCTGCTGAAATTCGCGGGGTTCCTCGGCAAAGTGTACTTGATCACCGACGGCAGGTTCTCAGGATATACCGGCGGCGCCTGTATCGGCTACCTCTCTCCCGAGGCGGCCGAGGGAGGACCGCTCGCAGCAGTGCGGGACGGCGATATTATTCAGGTCGATATCGAGAAGCGGATGCTTCACGTCGAACTGAGCGAATCAGAACTGCGGGCCCGGCTTGAAGTATGGGTGCCTCCGCCCGCTCGAATCAAGAAAGGCTACCTGCGGCGCTATTCGGCGGCAGCCTCTTCCGCCGCGCGAGGAGCGATACTCGAATAAATCTTCATTAGCCACTGGCGTAAATACGGCTGACATAATATAATCTCTCAAGCGCTTCAGCTATGTTTTCATTCATTCGGAGGAGAGACGTATGCGAAGATCAGCGATTCGGGCATTCTATGGGTTTTTCCTGTTATTTCTCCTTGGCTGCTCGACAACGGGCGGGGGCAAAACGAAACAGCTTGCGGTCGATCCAAACAAGTATGACGTGAAGATTCTGCGAGACACGTGGGGCGTGCCTCACGTCTTTGGGGCGACAGATGCCGATGTCGCCTTCGGCCTCGCCTATGCGCATGCGGAAGACGACTTTGAAACCATGCAGGACGTACTGTTGGCGACGCGCGGGGAACTGGCGTCGGTCTACGGGCGCAGAACCGCCCCGAATGATTATCTGGTGCGCCTGTTGCGCATTTGGGATTCTGTCAACGAGAAGTACGAGACCGATCTGAGCCCGGAGACTCGTGCTCTTTGTGAAGCGTACGCGGAGGGCGTCAATTACTATGTCAGCCTTCACCCGTCTGTCGTGAAGGCGGATATGTTTCCGGTGTCGGGAAAGGATATCGTGGCTGGCTTCGCCTATAAGGTTCCGCTGTTCTTCGGGCTCGATCGCGACCTCGCCGAGTTGTATGGGACTGAGCGAAAGCACGCTATATCCGCCAAAATCGCCTCACATGCGCGCCCATTTTCCTTCTTGCCCGCTTGCGAATTCGGCTCGAACACGTTCGCAGTCGGCCCCGCCCGCTCAACCGACGGCAAAACACATCTGGCGATAAATTCGCATCAGCCGTGGGAAGGGCCGGTGACCTGGTATGAAGCCCACGTTCACAGTAATGAAGGATGGGACGTGGCCGGCGGCATTTTCCCCGGCAGCCCTATCATTCTGCTCGGGCACAACCACCACCTGGGTTGGGCATCGACGGTGAATTGGCCTGACCTTGCCGACATTTATGTGCTCGACATCAATCCAAAAAATCCATATCAGTATTTGATGGACGGGGAATGGAAGGACCTCGAAAAGCGAATTGAACCGATTCGGGTGAAAATTGGGCCTTTCTTGATAAACGTCAAGCAGGAGTTTTTGTGGTCGGAGTACGGGCCGGTCGTTCGGCGCCCGCATGGGACCTATGCCATCCGGTATGCCGGCATCGACGACATCCGTCAGGTGGAGCAGTGGTACCGCATGAACAAGGCGCGCACTTTCTCGGAGTGGCTCGACGCCATGCGCATGATGTCGATTCCCATGTTCAATTTCGGATATGCCGACCGTGAGGGAAATATATACTACCTCTATAATGCGCTTCTCCCTCTGCGCGTCGAAGGGTATGATTGGAAACAGTATATGCCCGGCAACACTTCCGAAACGCTGTGGACTGAGTATTTGCCCTTTGACCGGCTTCCCCAGATGCTGAACCCGTCCTCCGGCTTCTTCCAGAACTGCAACAGCACCCCCTTTCAAACAACCATCGGTCCGGAGAACCCGCGCCTCAGGGATTATTCGCCTGTCTTCGGCCTCGAAACCCACATGACCAACCGCGCCCTTCGCGCACTCGAGCTCTTCGGGAGCGACGACTCGATCACCGAGCAGGAATTCTACGCGTACAAGTTCGACCTGCAGTACTCGGAAAAATCTGAGCTTGCCAAATGCCTCCGCCAAATACTCGAGTCGGCGCCGTCCGATGACCCTGTAATCAATGAGGCGCTCCAGGTGTTGCGGGCATGGGACCTGCAAACCGACGCGGAAAACACCGGCGCCGCGATCGGCGTGCTGTCGGTGTATCCGGTCCTTCGGGCAAAGCATGACGGCAAGGAGCCGCCCGACCTGATGCAGACGTTCGTCAAGGCTGCACATGAGCTGAAGCGGACATACGGGCGGATCGACGTGCCGTGGAGCACCGTCAACCGCATGCGCCGGGGCGAGCTGGACATCGGCCTGAGCGGCGGGCCGGACGTCCTTCATGCCGTCAATGGCGGAAGTTTCCAGGATGGCTGCATGACTGCGGTAGCCGGAGATTCGCTGGTGCTGCTGGTTACGTGGGACGCCGACGGAAAAATCAGTTCCCGAAGCATCCACCAGTATGGCAGCGCGACTCTCGACAAAGACTCGCCGCATTACGCCGATCAGGCGCCTCTTTTCGCCCGCTGCGAAATGAAGCCGGTCTGGATGGATGAGGCCGAAATCCGCAAGCACCTCGAGCGCGAGTACCGGCCCGGAGAAGAAACAACAAAATGACAGGGAAAGGGACGAATCAATGAAAGCGGCTCCCGCTTCCAAAATCTATTACGGATACTATATCGTCGGCGCGTGTTTCATCGTTCTATTCCTGCTCTGGGGGATGGTGCTCAACACGTTCCCGATCTTCTTCAAACCGATCGCCGAGAGCATGAAGTGGAGCCGCGGCGATTTGGCGCTCGCGTTACTGATGGGGGCAATTGGCACCACGCTCTCGGCGCCGGTCGCAGGAAAGATGATTGACCGGTTCGGCGCAAGGCCGATCATGGCTTTCGGCGCCGCAGTCATCGGCGTCGGGCTCTTGGCCGGCAGCCGCATTCAACACCTGTGGCAACTCTATATCATCTTCGCCCTGATCGGGGGCGGACTGATGTGCGCCACGATTATTCCCTGTTCCTTTATCATCTCCAATTGGTTCGTCTCGCGCCGCGGAACGGCAATGGGCTTTGCCTTTGTCGGCACGAGCGTGGGCGGCATGCTGATGTCCTGGGTTGCGAACTGGATAATCCTCAACTACGGCTGGCGGACTGCATTCGTGTGGAGCGGCGCAACCATCTTGTTGATTGTGATTCCCGTCGTGCTCTTCCTGATACGAACGCGGCCGTCGGAAGTGGGGCTTGAGCCGTACCGCGATCCTTCAGCCGACCCAACGGGTAACGACGAGAATTGGGGCGTCGGAGTCAAAGAGGCTTTTTCCCTAAAGATATTCTGGCAGATCGCCGCGATCATGCTCCTTATCGGCCTCGTTACCGGCGGGTTGGGAAATCACAGCGTCGCCTATTTGACGGATCAAGGATATTCGCCATCGAGTGCCGCTCTTTCGTGGAGCATCGTGATGGGCGTGATGATCCTGGGGAAACTTGCCTTTGGCCCGATCGCCGATCGGTGGGGCGCAAAATACGCAATGGCCATTGCATGTTTCCTGCTTTCAATCTCTATTGTATTGCTGGCGTTCGCTCAATTTTATGCTGTCGTGATCGCGTTTGCCGTGCTGTACGGGTTCGCATGCGGCGCTCCACTGGTGATCAATCCGATGTTGACCGCGGAAGGCTTGGGAATGAAGAACTTCGGCGCCATCTTTGGGGTCCTCAATATCATGGCGAATCTCGGAGGGGCCGCGGGTCCGGTCGGCGCCGGATATTTCTTTGACGTGTTCGAGACGTACCGGCCGGTCTTCTATTTCTTCACGCTTTTGATGGTAGGGGCCGCCTTCCTCGCGCTATCGATAACGCGCGCACGACAGCCGTTGAGCGGGATCGAACGGATACAACCTGCCAAAGCCGCAGAATAAAGCTACAGGTGCTGTTCTCCGAAAGTCTGCTTTTCCAGGACGTACAATTTGTAGTTGTTGATGAAACTGTACATCTTCCGAATCGAATCAATTCGGTACAGCGCCTTGAGGCGAAGGAAAGTTCTCGCCATTTCCATACAGTCATCGCCCGAGTCGAAGAAACGTCGCCGATATAGTCCGCTGGCAAGGATGCGTAAACGTTCTTCGGCCGGGATCGTTGTCTTGATATGCTCGTCCATATATGCGAGATCTTCGAGGACGACTTCAACATCGACATAGGAGGGAACCAGATTTAATTTCTCATAAATAAGGACATCCGGCTGCTGACTCTTCTTCATGACTTTCCTCCCGTTGCACCCGTTTTTTATGATATCAAAATAGTCCCCTCCCGTCAAATCGAAAAATGCGTCAAGATCATCAATAAAAAGTGCGCGTGAAAGATTTGGCGGCCGCTCCTGCGGCCCTCGAATCACATGCCTTCTTTTGGCTTTATGTGAAGTTCGACACGCCGGTTCTGCTGGCGGCCTTCGGGCGTTTCATTGGTTGCGACCGGCCGCATTTCGCCGTATCCGATGGTCTGGATGCGAGCCGGATCAACGCCTCTGGCGATAAGAGCGTTTGCGACAGCCTCGGCCCTTCTTTCGGAAAGCGTTTGATTATACTGATCGGTGCCCGTGCTGTCGGTGTGGCCTTCAACGATTATGTTGAAATCGGGATAGCGAACCACTACGTCTGAAATTTTCGTGAGATTGTCTTCGGCGCCCGGTTTCAAGGAATACTCGTTGACATCAAACAGGATTTGTTCGCGCATAATAACGACGAGTTCATCTTCACTCGTCCGCTGGACCTCGGCAATCTGGCTCAGCTCGGCTTGTTGCTGATCCAATTGGCGCCCGATCAATCCGCCGGCAACTGCGCCCACCGCGCCGCCAATAAGCGCGCCTTCTCCGGCATGATCCGATTGATGCCCGATGACCGCCCCCGTGCCGGCGCCCACGGCGCCTCCAAGGGCCGCCCCCTTTTGCCAGTTCTGCATGTCCGCACAAGATGCCGAAAGAAAGACGCCCGCCAGAATTATCAGACCTTTCTTCATATCCATATTTATGCCCGCCTTTCCATTTCCAAATCCCGTTGTTGTCCCGGCCAGTCTGTCCGGGTATATACCGTTGCCGGCATCAGGGTTGATCAACCTGCCAATTCCTTTGGTTAGCTCTCTCACAGGAGAGCAAGAGTGAACAGAATTATATCAGAAAGCTGCGTAATTTTCATCACGAATTAAACCTCTTTCCCGCCTTACGGAAAAACGATTGTGTGTCACTTCTTAGACTTATCCACTGCGCACATAATTCAAATTCATGCACCAAAATCTTTCGCTCATTCCGGTCCGTCCCGGTCAAATCCAGGAAAAGTATCAGATTGAAACCCGGTTACTTGTACTTATTTGAAGCAGCGACGGCTTGATAGCAAAACCGCTCCTGCGTCGGCCCCTTGGAGTCTCTCGCTTAATGCTTAATTGACAAAGGGTTAGAAAGCTCTGCATTTTAGTATGTGTGCGGATCGAGTTTGGTATGATTCATGCAACAAGACAAATTAGGTGAAATTAGTCGAAAAACACTGTTAAACATGGGGAATGAAAACATGAAGAACATAGAATTGGTTCTCAAAGATATAACCAGCCTGGAAGATGCGGAAAAAGAGGCTCGAAACGCTGTCTCCGAGTTCGGCGGGCATTTTTCTCTGCTCTCATGGTATGACAAGGCTCGGGGCACCGGTGCTCCGCAGGAAGTGTGTTCGCAGGAGAACTGGAAATGCCCGAGGGATTATGCCGAGCACCATGAGGCTGACGTGCGAGTTGCTGTCAATGGGGATGCCTATGAGTTTTACTTCATCAAGGTTCCCGCAGATGCCGAGACGCTGGAGGCGGACGAAGTCGGTTCGATTCACGCAGATGTTCCGAAACAGGCGTTCGACAACGTTCAGGGCGGCTGACAGCGCAGTCCGTTGCTTCTGATTCCACCTGTAATGGGAGGAAAGGAAATGAATCTGAAAGAATATTTTGAAAGCAAGCAGGGGCGAGGCGTTCTCGCGACATCGGATTCAGAGGGTCGGGTCGACGCGGCGGTATACGCGCGACCTCATGTTCTTGACGGAGACACCATTGCGTTCATCATGGCCGACCGGCTGACACATCAGAACCTGCAATCCAATCCTCGTGCGGCCTACCTGTTCATGGAAGACGGCGACCACTATGTCGGCAAGAGGTTCTTCCTCACCAAGACGAAGGAAGTTAAGAATGCGAAAGAGATCGATGCCATTCGAAGGCGCAGTTACGAGGAACTGAAAGACGAAGACGAATTTCTCGTTTATTTTCGAATCGACAAGACTCTGCCGCTAATTGGAGCAGGTGAGGGATAGGAAGCGTCGCAACGAAAAGCGCGTGGGAGAAAAAGGCGCCCCATGGGGGCGCCTTTTGCATTCCCATGCCGGGATTTTCGTCTTTGATCGCGCATTTTCGGACGCCGGCGGCTTCTCCTCTACGCCGGATGATGCGATTGCAGGCGCACTTTCGTTTGACGCCCGAATTGACAGGTGGTAGAATCGTCTCACCGACTCGTGAATGCCAGGACTTGGTCTGCGGAAACTACATATGACAAACCCAAAGCCGGTAATCATTGATACTGATCCGGGGGTGGACGACGCGCTTGCGCTCGTGCTGGCGCTGAGGTCACCCGAACTGCGGGTGGAAGCCATCACCGTTGTCAACGGCAACGTCAGCCTGAAGAGATGCACACAGAACGCGCTGCGAATCGTGGAGATCCTGGGACTCCCGGATAGTCCGCCCGTTGTTCCCGGCGCCGATAAGCCGCTTAAGAGAGCGCCGTTTTCCAGCGAGTCCATCCACGGGCGTGATGGATTGGGGGAGATTTCATTCCTGAAGGATAGGAGTGGAAAACACAGATATCCGCCGCCGCATATAAAGCCCCGCAAAATGTACGCGCCCGAGCTGATATGCGAGGTCGCGGCCAGGTACGCAGGCGAGATAACACTGATCACCCTCGGGCCGCTGACAAACGTCGCACTCGCTCTCGAGCTCGATCCCCGTCTCTCGCACAATATCAGGGAAATCATTACGATGGGCGGCGCATATTCGGTTCCAGGAAATGTAACTCCCGCCGCCGAATTCAATTTCTATTGCGATCCCGAGGCCGCGAGACAGGTGATCCAGTCGGGAATTCCTGTTGTCCTTGTGGGGCTCGATGTCACCCGCAACGCGCGCCTCAGCAGGCATCGGCTGCTCCAGGCCGCTAAGAAGAGGACGCGCCTCAATCGTTTCCTGCAGGATTCGACCGAGCGCGTGATGAACGTATACCGCGAGCGGGAAGGCTATCACGGTTGCCCGCTGCATGACGCGCTCGCGGTCATGGTCGCGATCGACAGGTCGTCTGTTGGCACCAAATTCGTGCATGTCGATATCGAGACGGACGGAACCCTGACGTCCGGCATGAGCGTAACCGATCTGCGGCCGTTTTTTCGGGGAGAGGCTGGCCGGCCGAACGCACATGTGGCCGTATGGGTCGACCCGGACCGTTTCCAGCAATTTCTTCTTGAACGAATTATTGATAACCTGTGAAATTGCGGATGATCTTCATCTCCTCAGAATCCAACTGAAATAGTTCCTCCCAATCCAGCTCAAATCGTTATTCTCCCACCATTTGTATGACTGTAAAGAAGTCGGAATACTTCTACCATTCTCCCCAATTCTGCGTTTTGCGCGTTTGCGCGGACGCCCTTCCTTGGTTAAGTTTGTTAAAGGAATCGGTGCGGAGGAGATGCGATCTCAAGCTGACCCATCAAAGATTAACGAATTGCCCGCGTGCGTCGCTATCGCATTGAACGGCGGCGACAGCGCCATCATTGACGCCGCAGAGGAGGCAAACCCGGTTCTGGACTTTGCCCACTCCGCCGCAAGAACGCTGAGTGAAAATCCCAAATGGATGGAATGCCGCTTCCTCTATGATGCCCGGGGCAGCGCTCTTTTCGAGCAGATTTGCCGCCAGCCGGAATATTATCCGACCCGCAGAGAGACCGCGATTCTGCACAGATATGCGGGTGAAATCTGTGAAACTACCGGCTGTGTCACTCTGGCTGAGTTAGGCTGCGGCAGTGCAATAAAGACCCGCCATATCCTTTCCGCCTATGTCAAATCGAATGGGTCAGTCCGGTATGTTCCTGTGGACGTGAGCCGCTCGGCGCTTCAGCATGCCTGCGCCGCCATCACCGCCTGGCATCCTGCCGTCAAAGTCGCAGGCATTCGGGGCACCTACGAATGCGCTTTTCCGTTTCTGAAAGCATTGTCGCCCGTCATGGTGCTTTTTCTTGGCAGCACGATCGGCAACTTGAACGAGGACCAGGACCGGCTATTCTGGCGCAATATCGGCCGGCATCTTTCCGAGGGAGATTTCTTCCTTCTGGGCGTAGACCTCGTGAAGGATACCTCTATACTTGAGGCCGCTTACAACGACAGGGCCGGCGTAAGCGCCGCCTTCACCTTGAACCTGTTCGAGCGGATGAACCGCGAATTAAAGACGGGGATCGATGTCCTCCACCTGCAGCATGTGGCGTACTTCTCATCCGCGAAGAGCCGAATCGAGATTTTCGCCCAGTTCAACCGGGAGCAGCGCGTCCGGATAAAGCCTTTGAACAAATCTATTCCCATCTCTGCCGGCGAACGTATCCAGGTGGAAATCAGTCGCAAATTCAACCTGAACGAGCTCGTCCCGCGCTTGTATTCCTGCGGCTTTGCAACAAGACGTATCTTCTCCGATGAGAATTCCTGGTTTGCGCTGTTGCTTCTGGAAAAGGTCGCGAATGACTGAAATTTCGACACAACTTGCTCCTCAGCAAGATTCACCGGCGGAACAGATCAAGGACGGCCTCTGCGGTATCTGCCCGGCCGGCTGCTGGGTGCGCGTTCGCCTGAACGGCGGCCGCATGTCCGGCGTCAAAGCGCTGCCGGACCATCCGCTCGGCATGATCTGCACCATCGGCAAGCATTCTCCGCAAATCGTTCACGATCCGAATCGCCTCCAGTACCCACTTCGGCGCACAGGTCCGAAAGGATCGTATGATTTCGAGCGAATTACCTGGAACGAGGCGATGGAAGCAATAGCCGGGAAGCTGGATGACATCAAGCGAGAACACGGGCCGGAGGCGACGGCGATATACACCGGTCGTGGCAGCTTCGAGTTGTCGATGTGCGATGTGTATCAGCCGAGAGGCGTAGCCGTCTCATCGGCTTCGAGCGTGTTGTTCCCGTTCGGATCGCCGAATACGCTCGGTGTCGGCGCACTCTGTTATGTCTCTTTCGCGATGATCGCGCCGCATGTGACCATGGGCGAGATGCTGATCACCATGGATACCGAGATCGAGCAGGCGGAGTTGATCGTGGTGTGGGGCGCCAATCCGGCGACCGACTCGCCTCCGCTGGCGCATGCTCAAATTCTTCGCGCGCGCGAGCGCGGAGCAGAAGTTGTGGTGATCGATCCTCGCCGAAGCGAGACAGCGAGGGAGGCCGAGTCCGAATGGATTCCGCTTCGGCCGGGAACCGACGGCGCGCTGGCGCTCGGAATGATCAACGTCCTCGTTGAAGAGGAACTGTACGATGAGGATTTCGCGGAGAACTGGACCCTTGGGTTCAACGAGCTCAAGCAGTACGTCCAGCATTTCCGACCGGAAACGGTCGAGCAGATAACCGAAGTTCCCGCAGAAAAGGTGCGTTCTCTCTCGCGCAGAATCGCACGCGCCCGCGGCGCGTGTCCGGTCATGTATACCGGCCTCGAATACTCCGACAGCGGGGTGCAGGCGATACGCGCGGTGCATACGCTGTGGGCCCTTGCAGGCCAGCTCGATGTGCCGGGCGGCCTTGTCTTCCGGATGAAAGAAAACATTTTCCCCATTAACAGGAGCGGTCTCATCGCGAACCCGGACGTGAGGAAAGCGCTTGGACGAGACCGCTTTCCCGTCTACAGCATGTACCGCGGCGAATCTCACGCCATCGCCCTGCCGGAGTCGGTTCTGGAAGGCAGGCCATATAAAATTCGTTCGCTGATCATTCTTGGCGCGTCAATCATTACCGCATGGCCGCAGCCGGATTTATGGCGCAAGACGCTGAACGCGCTCGATTTCCTCGTGTGCATTGACCGCTATTTCACCGCCGATGCCGCCTACGCGGATATCGTTCTGCCGGCAACGACCATGTACGAGATCATGTCGTACATGGTCTACGGCCCGCTCTTTATAATCCGGGAAAGGATTGTCGAGCCGGTGGGCGAGGCGCGAAACGATTTCCTGATACTGGCGGAACTGGCGAAGCGGCTCGGCTACGGCCACCTCTACCCGCAAACCGAGGAAGAATTGCTCCGGCACGTTCTGCAGGGGAGCGGCTATACGCTCGAAGAGGTGAAGGCGGTCGGCGGAGAGGTGCGCCTGCCGGCGGTCATGATGCAGTATAAGAAATGGATGAAAGGCCTGCTGCGGCCCGACGGGAAACCCGGCTTCAACACGCCGAGCGGAAAGTTCGAAATTGCGTCGTCAATCCTGGCGGAGCACGGATACGATGCGCTCCCTGTGTATGTCGAGCCGGGCGAGGGACCCCTCGCAAATCCGCAGCTTGCAGCCGACTATCCGCTTGTCTTCAACTCTGGCGCACGCGTGTTCTCCGATTTCCGCAGCCAGCACCACGGCGTGTCCGGCCTCAGAGAAATGACACCCGACCCGATTGTGACCATGAATGCCGTTGATGCAAGCGAGCGAGGCATCGAGAATGGCGACTGGGTCAACGTAACGACCAAGCGCGGGCAAGTGAAGTTCAGGGCGATTGTAACCGACGACATCATGCCGGGCGCGATCGACGCCTGCATGGGCGGCGGCGGCCCGCTCGGATCGAGAAGCTGGCAGGAATGTAATGTGAACGAATTGACCGATCTGACGCGCTACGATCCCATTTCGGGATTCCCGGTGTATAAGTCGCTGCTGGCGGAGGTCGTGAAAGCCGGGGTCGCCAAATCCGCCGATAGAATAACGGAATCCGTCCCCGCGAAAACGAAAAGCCGAGAGCGGCACAGACCGCCTAAATTACGCCATGTCTATCTCGACCATAATGCCACCACTCCAATGGACCCGGAAGTAGTCGAAGCGATGATGCCGTATCTGCGCGAGTCATTCGGGAATCCTTCAAGCATCCATCAGCGCGGCGTTGAGGCGCGCGACGCGGTGGAGGGCGCACGCCGGAAGGTCGCTCAGCTTATCAACTGTACCGCCCGGCGCGTTGTCTTCACCGGAGGCGGCTCCGAAGCTGACAATCTCGCTGTCAAAGGAGTCGCGTTCGCCCGGCGCGAAGAAGGGGATCATATTGTCACTACGAAAATCGAACATCCGGCCGTGCTCAATTCCTGCCGTTCGCTCGAGGCGATGGGATTCGAGGTGACGTATCTCGACGTCGACCAAGACGGACTGGTGGACCCGCGACAGTTAGAGGACTCCATCCGCCCGCAGACGACCCTCGTGAGCATCATGCTTGCCAACAACGAGGTCGGCACGATCCAGCCGATTGCGCAGCTCGCGCGGATCGCTCATGAGCGAGACGCGCTTTTCCATTGCGACGCCGTACAGGGGGCCGGCAAGATCGAGGTGGATGTCGAAAAGCTCGGAGTGGACCTGCTGTCTCTTTCCAGCCATAAAATACATGGGCCTAAAGGCATGGGAATGCTGTACGTCAGGAAAGGCATTCCGCTGGTTCCTTTGATTGATGGGGGGGGCCAGGAACAGAAACTGCGGGCGGGCACCGAAAACGTTGCGGGAATTGTGGGATTCGGAAAGGCGTGTGAGCTTGCGCAGCGAAAACTGAATGAGCGGGATATGGAGCGGGTGCAGGCGCTGAGGGATGCGCTCGAGAAAGGGCTTCGCGAGCTTGTGCCCGATATGAAGCTGAACGGGCATCCGTCGCTGCGCCTGCCAAACACGCTGAACGTGACGCTGCCGGCAATGCGCGGCGAGTCCCTCGTGATGTTCCTCAGCCGCCGCGGCGTCTATTGCTCGTCCGGCTCGGCCTGCAAATCCGGAAACCCCGAGCCGTCGCTCACGCTTCTGGCGATGGGGCTCAGTGTGGAGGACGCCCACTGCGCTCTGCGCCTTTCTCTCGGAAGCGGTAATAATGAAGAAGATGTGAAATACATGCTGCACGTGCTTGGGCAGATCATCCGCGACTCGCGCTCTAGCGTCCGGTTCGCCGCCTGCCGATAAGACGGCGGACTTGTCCGGTGGCTAAACTCTTATGCCATTCACTTAAGGCGAGGCCAACTGCTTCTTGTACGGACTGCATTCTGCCGCTCCCTTGAATTTCCCCCTTTGGAAAAGGGGGACCAAGAAACTGTCCTACAAATGGGGTTGGCGCCGATGACAGAACGGTATCGACAAGTCAGATTAACCCGTCATTCCTGCGAAAGCAGAGATTTTGTTGATGCATACGATTTTACATTGATCATTTAATTTTTGAGATATTTGGAGCTTGCCGAAGAATGAC
>QZKU01000084.1 GCA_003598085.1 Candidatus Abyssobacteria bacterium SURF_5 | reverse complement strand
CTTCAGCAAGCTTAGGTACTTCATGAACCGCCGTGGTACGGAACCGTATGCCCGGTGGTGTGAGAGGTCGGCGGGGGCGACTCCGCCTCCTACTCGATTTCGTGCAGATTGCGACCGCCTGTCGCGCACATTCAGGATATGAAGTTTAGCGAGTGATAGACGGCGGCGGGGCTGGATGGGCGGGCGGACAGCGCGTCGCGTGACTATGACGCCGGCTGGGGTGCGTCTTTTTCAATTCTTTCCGGCCAAATTCGCAGGACTCCTCCACTCGTTCCCTTCGTCAAGAGGACCTGCTTGTTCTCGGCGTCTATTCCAATAACCCGAAAACCTTCGATCTCTCCGCCTTTTCTCAGCACACACAGCTTTTGTTGTGAATTGACTACGGCTTCCAGTTCGCCGTCGAGTTGGTTCGGGCGGATTTCAACTACATAGGCGCCGGGAAGAAAAGGCCCAAATTGAATAAACCATTCGCTGAAATCGGCAACCGCTTCCTCGGCGATCTTCGCTTGCCACCAGGGTGCATCTTTTTTCCCCGCCGCAAGCTTGCTTGCCGATTGGGCAATGGCCTCCTTTGCAAGCGGCTCGATGATCTTGATTTGCTCCTTCGGGATGGAGATAAAACCCCGCGCTACTCGAAAACGAAATGCGTTCTCTTGTTCCTCGAGGATTATCGCATCAAGTGACGACCCGGTGGAAAGATGTACCCGATGACTCATGATCCACTGCTGCCGGAGCGACTCGAGCACCTGCTCACGGAAGCTGTCCCATTCCGCCCTGGAAACGTCTTCGCTGCGGACTTGCTCTCTCTTCTCGCTCAGATGCCTTACCATGTTATTGACGCCTTCGAAATCGCGGTGCTCCTGCAAATCCCTGACCGACCTGCCGTCCGGAAGACACGCCATATCCATCTCCTCGATGGCATTGCGCAATGCATCAACACGCAACGACTCGTTTTCACTCTCTCTTCCGGGAGCGGCGGCACTACCGGTGGCAAGGCAGGTCCATATCAAACTGCCATTCCGCGCCCTCATTTCCATCTTAATAAACCCTTGTGTAAGGGTTTGCGGGTTCGGACGGAACATCTCGCTTGTTGCGAACCAGACGGAGCAATCGAGTCTCACATCTGCATGGGGGGAATTCGGCACGCCCAAAACGTGATAATATTTCTGCTCGAGCTTGCCGTTCAATTCATCGCCGTTCAGGTCATGTGAAAGCTTGCTTAGCGCCGCCAGGGCATAACCCTTCTGCTTTCTGTCGTGCGCTTCGCTCCCCAATTGAAGGCGCTCTGAAACATCGCCTTTCGCCTGTTTCAGATATTGCTCGCCTCCTCCCAAAAACACCCACCCGGCGACCAACAGGAGAATGCACGCGCAGGCGAAATAGAGCAGATATCTGCCGATGGGAGGCAACCTGACATTTCGGCTTCTCGACGAGCGTGTGCCGCTCTCTTTCAGAACGCTTGCCGCAGGTGCTGCGTTTGCCGGATCGCTCATCTTCTCGAGTTCCTCGATGAAGATCGGCGCAATATACCGCGGAAAAGAGCGAGGGACATACGGCCAGCCGTATCTCTTGCACAAGTCGTGGTCGATCCGGCTCCATTTGCTAGTTATCAACCTGCCTTGGCCATCGATATTTCCGATGTGTTTTAAGCGAGAGCGTGCGACAAAATCGGACTCGCGAAGCCGATCGTGTGGAGGTGCAAGCGGCGAATCGCCGGCAGCGGCGAAAATGTTTTTCAAATATCCGATGACGGCGGCATCCTCAGTCCTGATCGCAATACAGAACATTTGCTCCGCCCCAGGGGATGGTCCTCTCGATTCTCCGGCAAAAATCTGGCTGTCGCGCAGCATGAGGGGGGAACAGTTCTTGAAGAAAACCTCCTTCGCTTTGGAGGAGTACTCTCTGCCGGCAAGCTTTTGGAGGTCGAAGAAGATGTCCAGCTCGTGATATGCGGTCACGCGCCCCTCCTTCAAAGACGTGGCTGCTTGGATGGGAGAAAGTCCAGCGCAACAAATTGTACCACAAAGCTTTTTGGTTGTACACCCATTTTTTATCGCCGGTCGGCATTGCCAAAACAAATGGAAACGAACAATATTATTAAGATAACGAAAGCCTCCCGAATGAAGATTACGACCAAAAAGGGAGACACTGGGCGAACTAGTCTCCTCGACAAAAATAAACTGGTAGCGAAAACCGATCTCCGCAAGGTCATCAATGGAACGCTCGATGAGGTTAACTCCGTTCTCGGGCTTGCGCGCGCGTCGTGCCCTATGACCAGTTTTCAGCGGCTGATCCTCCGCGTGCAGGAGGAATTGTTCATGATCGGGTCGGAGGTCGCCGCATCGCCCGATGACGTAGCGAAGGTGAAGAATCGCATCTCCGCCAGGCACGTGCGCCGGCTCGAGAACGGCATGAACTCGATCGAGAAGCGAATGCCGATGCCGGAGAATTTCGTGGTTCCCGGGACGACTCAGGTTTCGGCCATGCTCGATATCGCGCGCACCTTCGTGCGGCGGGCCGAGCGGAGCGCCGTGGAAGCGAGAAACTCGGGAATCATCACATCGACGCACCTCATGAAATATTTCAACCGGCTGTCCGATTACCTGTTCACGCTGGCGCGGTATTATGAATTTGTTTCGAGCGGAAAGGCCGAATGGCCGCCGCCTCGCAAATGGTAGCTTCGGGGGGAGCAGATGAACGATCTCTTCAAGGAATTCGATCCGCTGAAGGACAAGATGCTCCGCATCCTGGACGAGAACGGAATCCTGAACGAGCAGCTTGCGCCGGCTCTTCCGGACGGGAAGGTGCCCGATTTTCTGCGATGGATGCTGCTCGCGCGGGCGGCCGACCAGAAAGCTTTGAACCTGCAGCGCCAGGGCCGCATGGGAACCTACGCCTCGTTGCTCGGGCAGGAAGCCATCCAACTCGGAAGCGCCGCCGCTATGGGAGCCGACGACTGGTTCTTCCCCAGCTATCGGGAACTGCTGGTGTGCATCTATCGGGGGCTTCCCCTTTCGAATGTCTATCTTTATTGGATGGGCAACGAAATTGGCAGCCGCATTCCGGAAGGCGTCAATATGTTCCCCTTCTCCGTTCCGGTCGGCTCGCAGATCCTTCATGCCGTCGGCGCCGCCTGGGCCGCCAAATTGCAGAAACGGAAGATCGTCGTCGCCGTCTATTTCGGCGACGGCGCCACCTCGGAGGGCGATTTTCATGAGGGACTCAATTTCGCCGGCGTCCTGCGCGCCCCGGTGGTTTTCATTTGCCAGAACAATCAGTATGCCATTTCGGTCCCGCTGCGCCGCCAAACGGCCGCGGCCACAATTGCGCAAAAAGCGGTGGCATACGGATTCGAAGGCATCCGCGTCGACGGAAATGATGTCTTTGCCTGCTATGCGGCGACAAAGGCGGCGTTCGACAAGGCGCGCGCGGGCGGAGGCCCGACCCTGATCGAGGCGGTCACGTATCGGCTGGGAGCGCATACCACCTCAGACGATCCGCTTCGCTACCGGGATGATTCCGAAGTCGAACAATGGCGCGCGAGCGACCCGCTGACCAGGCTGGAGAAATACCTTCGCGCCAGGCAGCTTATCAATGATAATTTTGTTGCAGAGGCGAAGGCCGAGGCCGATGCGCGCGTGGAACAGGCAGTTACGGAGGCTGAGGCCGTGGAGCCGCCCGCCCCGCCCGATCTTTTCCAATATATGTTTAAGGAAATGCCCGCTTCGTTGAAGGAGCAGTTGGCGTCGCTCACAGAACTGTTTCCACTGAAGGAGAATAAGCGTGGCTGAGATGAATCTGGTGGAAGCGGTCAATTCCGCCTTGCGAGAGGAAATGGAGCGCGACGACCGCGTCATGGTACTGGGGGAAGACGTTGGCAGGGCGGGCGGCGTCTTCCGGGCGACCGAAGGCCTGCAGAAATTGTTCGGCGAGGACCGCGTCGTCGATACCCCGCTTGCCGAATCCGGTATCGTCGGCACCGCGATCGGGTTGGCGCTGTTCGGCATGCGTCCGGTCGCGGAAATCCAGTTCATGGGATTCATCTATCCAGCCTTCGACCAGATCATCTCGCATGCCGGCCGGATGCGTAATCGGTCGAGGGGACGCTTTTCGGTTCCCCTCGTGATTCGCGCGCCGTACGGCGGCGGAATTCATGCGCCCGAACATCATTCCGAAAGCACGGAGGCCATCTTCGCGCACACGCCCGGCATAAAAGTCGTCATTCCCTCAAACCCATACGATGCCAAGGGGCTGCTGATTTCGGCGATTCGCGACCCCGATCCTGTTGTTTTCCTCGAGCCGAAGCGTCTCTATCGCGCGATAAAAGCGGAAGTGCCCGACGGTGATTACGAGGTCCCGATCGGAAACGCAGCCGTCGCGCGCGAGGGCGAGCAGGTGACCCTGATCGCGTGGGGATCAATGGTGCCAATTGCCTCCGATGCTGCCGATGCGCTCGCGGAAGAAGGCATCGACGTTGAATTGATCGATGTGAGAACCGTTACGCCGCTGGACAGCGAGACCATTATCGAGTCGGTGAAAAAGACCGGCAGAGTTGTGGTTGTTCATGAGGCACCGAAAACGTGCGGATTCGGCGCCGAAATTATCGCCATGATAAACGAGAGGGCGTTCCTCAGCCTCTCGGCGCCGCCGCAACGCGTCACCGGTTTTGATATCGTGTTTCCGCTCCTCAAGAGCGAGCACCTGTACCTGCCGAGCGTCGAACGCATCTCCGCCGCCGTCAGACGGGTCATGGAATTCTAAAGGGATGAGCCTCTCGAACCGGTGGGCCTGATCTCAGCCGTTCCCGGCAGCATTGCCCGAACTTATCCCGGTTGACGCACCAAAGAATGACCGATTATAATCGGCCCTGCCTTTAACAGAGATCACCGTAAGAATGGAAAGGATGACGCGATGGCGACCGAATTCAAATTCCCTGATGTCGGCGAGGGTATAACCGAAGGAGAAATCGTTCTGTGGCTGGTTGATGAAGGCGAGCGCGTCGAGCAGGACCAGCTCATGGTGCAGGTTGAAACCGACAAGGCCGTTGTGGAAATTCCCTCTCCTCGCGCCGGAACCATCCTCAAGATACTGTATCGCGAGGGCGAAATCATCAAGGTGGGCGAGACGCTGGTGATTATCGGCGAGGAAGGCGAGAAGCCGCCCGAACCGGAAAAGAAAGAAGAAGAAAAGAGGGAGTATGTCGGCATTGTGGGCGATGTCGGAAAAGCCGCGCCCAAGGCCGCGGCCGGGCCGCGCGTTCTTGCAGTGCCGGCGGTCCGCAAGCTGGCGAAAGACCTCGGCGTCGATATCAACAAGGTGAAGGGAACCGGCCCCGATGGCAGGATCAGCGAGGATGACGTAAAAAGGCATGCGGAACAGGCGCCGGTATCCGCGGACGAGGATACTTACGGCGAGATCGAGCGTATCCCCATCATGCGCGTCCGCAGGAGCGTGGCGCAGAAAATGGTGCGCTCCGCAACCTCGATCCCCCACGTGACGCATACTGACATCGCGAACGCCACTCAGCTCGTCCTCCTCAAGCGGCAGAAAGCCGGAGAAGCCTCGAGCAGGAAGATCAATTTGACGTACCTTCCGTTCATTATGAAAGCGGCCGCGCTGAGCCTTCTCAAACACCCGTACCTGAATTCGTCTGTCGACTCGGAAAGAAACGAGATCCTTCTCAAAAAGTACATAAACATCGGGTTCGCCGTGGAAACGGACGACGGCCTTCTTGTGCCCGTGGTCAAGAACGTCGATAAGAAGAGCATCATCGAGTTGGCCGAGGAGACCCAGCGGCTTGCGGACTTGACCTGGCAGCGAAAGGTGGCGCTCGCCGACCTGAAGGGAGGGACATTCAGCATCACCAACATCGGCAGCATCGGCGGCATCTATTCGACCCCGATCATAAACCATCCCGAGGCCGCCAATCTGGGCCTGGGAAAAATCAGGGAACTGCCGTGGGTGGTGAATGGAGAGGTGAAAGTAATCAGCGGCATCCACCTGTCTCTTTCATTTGACCATCGTATCCTCGACGGCGCCGAGGCCGCGCGATTCCTCAATGATGTCATCGCGCATATTGAGGATCCCGGGCAGTTGGTATAAAATAACTCAAAAACAAACTGCTCGTTCCCGATGATGGAAAAAATAATCCCTTCTGCGCCGCCCCCCATACCATGGTACCCATGGAGAAATGACGAGCTGAGAAAGCTCCTTGCTCTCCCCGCCGGCGAATTCGTCCAAAGATATTCCAATCGCCTTGTGGTGGTCGATTCGCGGCGACGGCTCTATGAAATATTCGCGGAATTGCTCGCACAGGAAATCGACGGAAACAATCGGATGGCGAAGCCGACCCGGATCATCCTGCCCATTGGACCCACCGCTCAATACCCGATCTTCCTCAGGAAGGTCCTTAAGAGCAAGCTCAGCCTGAACAAATGTCATTTCTTTTTTATGGACGAATACTGCTATGAGGATGGGCATCGGCTGGGATTGGAACATCCGCTGTCATTCCAATCCGTGGCTGAGCGGCTTCTCTTTTCGCAACTCGAGCGGGAAGCCCCGGAGCTGATGATCCCGCGCTCGCAGATCCGTTTCCCCGATCCCGAACGTCTCGAGATGATGGAAGAGCAGATTCAAGCTGCGGGCGGAATCGATACGTGCTACGGCGGTGTCGGCATCCACGGCCATGTCGCATTTAATGAACCGGAAGAGGGCGTTGAAAATTCGGAAACGCGTCTGGTCCGCATCAACCTGGCGACCAAGACCATCAACATGATCCGCTCCGATTGCGGCGGGTTTTTTGGGGATTATCCTGAACTTGCGGTCACCATCGGGATGAAACAGATTCTGCGGTGTCCGCGGATCGTGCTGTTCCCGCGGAACAACATTTTTCGGGCCGACGGCACGCCGCTGCAATGCGTCAATACCGTTGTTCGCATTGCCGCGGCCGGCGGGCTCGAGGCGACGCCCGGGGGAGATTATCCCGTCAGCTTCTGCGGCGCGCGGGCGCCCGGAAACCCTTCCAGGCTAGTCAAAATCTATACAACCGATGATGCCGTCGCGCCGCCGAAAATGATGTTGCCGCCGTTGCACCAACAAAGCTAGCATCGCCGCGACGCCGAGCCTCAAATCTGCTATGCCGCCTTCGCCAGCCGCCGGTCAATCGCCCGGAGAATCGTTACGCGGCTGCGATGGCTCTTCTCGTAATCCCGGATCGCAGCCAGCTCCTGCTGGGACAGGCTCTCCAGGTGCTCGACGATCTCGCTCACGGGCAATTCGTCATAGTCCGGAATGATTCGGGCCTCGTCCAGCTCTTTGTCGATCTGGCGAATGATGCGGATCCTATTGAAATTGTGGTATTCGTAGGTTCTGATGATCTCGAGCTGGCGCATCGACAGCCGCTTGATCTGGTCGATGATCTCGGTGACTGTCATATCGTCGTAACCCGGGATAATGACATCCACTTCATCGGAAGTGGGCACTTTCTGCTTCGGCCTCACGGCTGAAAAGAAAGCCGCAAGCAGGCTGTCCTCGTGTTCGGCCAGGCGTTCCCCGCGCTTCACGCATTCATCGAGTGATTCTCTCAGTTGCTTGCGCAACTCCGTCATCTGCTCGCGCGAGTACTCGATGGCCCCGATTCCGGCGATCAGAGTCTTCTTAATCAGTTTGAACATGCTTTTGCACCTCGCTTCATTTCCCACTCTTACTTTAACAACTGACACATTCTAACGCAATGCGTCATTTCTGTCAAGCGCACGGGCCCGAATGCGCCTTACGAGAAGGAATCCAGGATCAGCGGAGTGATGTCGAGAAGGGAGGAAACGCTGTGTGCCCGCCGGGTGAGCGCTCCCCACAAGAGAACGGGAACGGGATTGCTCGTGTGGAGCGGCGTCGAGAGATTCTCGAGGTTCCCGTGGTCGCTCGTCAGCAGGACGGACGTCTCATGCAGATCGATCTCCTCGAGGACGGCCGACAGAAACTCGTCCAGCTTGCAGACCTCCTCGATGGCGCGTCCCCGTACCTGCGAATGTCCGGCAATGTCGCTCTGGAAATATTCGTACAGGCAGAAATCGAACCGGCGGGCCGATTCAGCCAGAATTTCACCCGCCTCCCGCGGGCTGAAAGCGGGTACCGGAAACCCTTTCTCCTGGAGCACACCATTGGTGAAATCCTGATAGATCGCCCGCCTCTTGATCAGATCGTCAATGCCGTAAAACGGCAGCTTCGCGGCCATAGTCGCAAGTGTCGTTGCGGAGCAACGCAACGAAATGCCTTTTTCAATCGCTTCGAAGAAAAGCGGATTAAAAACATTTATGAATGTGGATTTCAGGCCGCGATCGGTCAGCCTTTTGAAGATGCTGTGCTCCGACAGGATTTCCTTTAGCTTCTTGACGGGGAAGCCGTTCAGATGCCTTCCCAGGGCGGCTGCCGCGTTCACTCCGGTCAACAGCGTGGTCTGACCGGTGGCGCTTTGTGGAAGTCCATCAATCCCCAGCGAAGCGTCAGCCCGTCCGGCAACTCCGCCGAAGGCCGCCGCTTCTTTTGGGGCATCAAGAAAATCGGTAAAAATGGCGGATGGCGCCGCCGCAAACGGATTGACTGCGGGATCTGCAGTTCCCACACCGATACCGTCGACAAATATCATCAAAATGCGCATGGGAAGATTCCTCGCCCGCGCCGGGGAAAAGCGCGATTCACTGAGGCGCGCCTTCCACTCTTATCGCTGCATCGGCGTTTGACATCGATGGGGGTGCCCTATATAATAATTATCTCCGAAACAAGCTCCGTTTGCAATACGCTTTCTAATGAAAGCAACAGTGGTTTATCAGGTTTGCTCGATGCCAATTAGCGTTTCCGACAAAAAGAAGACTGAAGCCTATATCGTCATCCTCGAAGAACGCTGCAAGAGTTGCCGGTTTTGTATTGATGCGTGCCCGCGCGAATGCATCGTCATCGGCGCCACAATCAATTCGCAAGGCTACCACGCGGCGAAATTCGAGGGCGAAGGCAAATGCACCGGCTGCTGCCTGTGCGCCGAAGTGTGCCCCGATACGGCTATCGAAGTATATAAATAGTAGCGTTCAATCCAGAGTCCAAAATCGAGGGTTCCAATGAAGGACCTGCAGTTGATCAAGGGAAATGTGGCGCTCGCCGAGGCCGCAATACAGGCCGGCTGCCGGTATTATTTCGGTTATCCGATCACTCCTCAGAACGACATCCCCGAATATCTTTCCGAGCACCTGCCGAAAGCGGGCGGGATCTTCATTCAGGCCGAAAGCGAGATCGCCTCGATCAATATGGTGATGGGCGCCTCGGCCAGCGGCGCCCGGGCGATGACCTCTTCATCCGGCCCCGGCATCTCTCTGATGCAGGAGGGCATGTCCTACATGGCCGGAAGCGAGATTCCCTGCCTCGTCGTGAATATCATGCGGTGCGGGCCGGGTCTTGGAGGGATCTCTCCGACCCAGGGAGACTATTTTCAGGCAACCCGAGGCGGCGGCCACGGCGACTACTACAACATCGTTCTTGCGCCCGCATCGGTTCAGGAGATGTTCAACCTTACAATCAAGGCATTTGAGCTTGCCGATAAGTACCGGAATCCGGCCATGATCCTGGCCGACGCGATCCTCGGCCAGATGAAAGAGCCGGCCTCGCTCGAGCCGACGGAACCGATTCAGTTCTTTGACAAACCATGGGCGATAACGGGCGCGAAGGACCACAAGCCGCAATATCTGAAAACCCTGTATCTGAACGATGGCGAGCAGGAGGCGCATAACCTTCAGCTCAAGGAAAAGTACGATCATATCCGCGAGAACGAGCCGCTCTATGAGGAACAGGCAACTTCGGATGCGGAGATCGTCATCGTCGCGTTCGGCACCGCTTCGAGGATCGTCAAGACGGCGATTAAACTGGCGCGCGAGGAGGGCATCCGCGCGGGTCTGGTTCGTCCGATCACGCTGTTCCCATTCCCGTCAAAGGCGGTCTATGAAGCCTCGAAACGGGTGCGGAAAGTGCTCGTTGTGGAAATGAACACGGGACAGATGCTGACCGACGTGCAAATCTCCGCCCATCGCGAGGCCGACATCCACTTCTACGGGCGGCCCGGCGGAGGAGTGCCGACACCCGAAGAAGTCCTCGCCGAGATCAAAAGGAGTATCCATGCCACAGCAGGTATTCAAGCGCCCTAGAGCCCTGTCCGATAAGCCGACCCACTTTTGCCCGGGATGCACTCACGGGACCGCCCATCGACTGGTTGCAGAAGCCATCGACTATTTCGGCGTCCAGGAAAGGACCATCGGAGTGGCATGCGTTGGGTGCGCGGTCTTCATGTACGACTACTTCAACGTGGACGTGATTGAAGCGCCCCATGGCCGCGCGCCGGCTGTGGCTACCGGCGTGAAGCGGGCCCAGCCGGAGAAGATCGTTTTCACCTATCAGGGCGACGGCGATCTGGCAGCCATCGGCACGTCCGAAATCATCCACACCGCCAACCGCGGCGAAAACATAACGGTCATCTTCGTCAATAATACCGTCTACGGCATGACCGGCGGCCAGATGGCGCCGACGACTTTGCTGGGCCAGCAAACGACCACCAGCCCCTACGGGCGCGACTTCCGAACCGACGGTTATCCGATTCGCATGGCCGAGATGCTGGCCACGCTCGAGGGCGTCGCCTATTCCACCCGGGTCTCGTTGCACAACCCGAAGGCCGTCCTCAACGCAAAGAAAGCGATCCGGAAGGCGTTCGAGATGCAGGTGAACGAGATGGGCTTTTCGCTCGTCGAGGTCCTGTCCGCCTGCCACACTAACTGGCGCGTCTCTCCGCTTGCCGGCCAGAAAAAGGTCGAAGAAGAAATGATCCCTTATTTCCCCCTCGGCGTCTTCAAAGAACGAACGGGAAAGGATTTTCTGTAATGTCAGGGGGTTGCGACTTTTTTGTCGTTTCCCCTTTTGTGTTATTCTGAGCTTTTAATGTCATTGTGGGCCTTTCCATGTCATTGTGAGTCATGTCATTGTGGGCCTTTTTCTGTCATTCTGAGCGAAGCGAAGAATCTCTCTTTTCTCCTGGGACAAGAAGAGATTCTTCGGCGCGTAGCGCCTCAGAATGACAAGGATGATAGAACGAAGCGAATGAGAAGGTTGTTAAGAGCGCAGCGAAGAATCTCTCTTGGGGGAACAAATTTAGTTATCGATGACTCCGTCATCAAACAGCTACTACGTCTATATCATGACAAACGCATCAAGAACCTTGTATACGGGCGTAACGAATGACCTGATAAGACGTGTCTACGAACATAAGAATAAGCTTGTACCCGGTTTCACTGCAAGATATAATATCGGGCGTCTTGTTTACTTTGAAGAGACTCAGGATGTTAGAACAGCAATAGATCGAGAGAAACAGATCAAGGGGTGGCGGCGAGAGCGGAAAATAAAGTTGGTGGAGTCAATCAATCCTGAATGGAGAGACTTGAGCAAAGAATTCTATTGAAAAGCTCTTGCTCACGCAGGCGAAAGAAAGACGTTATGCGGAGTCTTGAACGGTTATTGCCTCAGCCGCTTTTCGATCTGTTATTCTGAACTTTTTAATGTCATTCTCCTTTTTATGTGGTTGTGAGCTTTTTGGGGCGCTTATGTGGTTCTGAGCCTTTTGGGGTGCTATCTTTTTATTTGGTTCTGAGCTCTGAGCCTTTTTCTGTCATTCTGAGCGTTTTTTCTGTCATTCTGAGCGAAGCGAAGAATCTCTCTTTTCTACTGGACAACAAGAGATTCTTCGGCGCGTAGCGCCTCAGAATGACAAGGATGATAGAACGAAGCGAATGAAAAGGTTGTTAAGAGCGCAGCGAAGAATCTCTCTCCTGAGACGAGGAGAGATTCTTCGGCGCGTAGCGCCTCAGAATGACAAGGATGTTGAGAGCTTGTTGTTAAATACTGCCTCAGAATAAAAGCTTATTCATCGATGTCTCAGGACATCAGAATAAGAAGCATGTTGAGGTTTTTCTTGAATCGTACTAGTTTTAGAGCATGAAACCAGGAGGCATATGTACACCGATGTGATCATGGCCGGGTTTGGCGGACAGGGCATCATGCTGATCGGCGACATCCTGGCCTACGCCGCGATGTTCGAGGGCAAGCGCGTCACCTACATGCCCACGTACGGCGTCGAGATGAGAGGCGGCACCGCAAATTGCACCATCATGGTGTCCGATGAGGAGATCGGCTCGCCGATGACCGGACATCCCCACGCCGTCATCGTCATGAACGGGCCGTCGCTCTCCAAATTCCAGCCGCGCGTGAGGCTGGGCGGATTCATGTTGGTCAACACCTCGCTGGTCGACGCCGCTCAAGTGAACAGAACCGACATCGACGTTTTGCTTTTGCCGGCAAACCAGATAGCGCAGGAAATGGGGAACGACAAAATCGCGAATATGGTGGCCCTCGGCGGTTATGTCGAGCGCACGCAGGTGGTATCGATGGAAAGCATCACGAAATCACTTCCCAAGGCAATCGCGGAGCGATATCATAAGACCTTACCGCTGAACACCAAAGCTATAGAAACCGGAGCGCGTCTCGCGCGCAAAGGATGAGAAATGGCTGAAATACAGGAGATGAAAGTCGGCGAGAAAATCAAAAAACTGAGAGAGGAAAAGGGGTTATCCCTGCCTGAGCTGGCGGAAAAATCGGGGTTCTCCTCCGCGCTGCTCTCCCAGATCGAAAACCACATGATCTCGCCGCCGCTTGGCACGCTCATCAAAATCGGCCAGGCTCTCGAAGTGCCGATCGGCCATTTCTTTGAGGACAGGTCCGAGGCCCCATTCGTCATCGTTCGCGCCGAGGAGCGGCGGCACGTATCGCGAGTCGCCTCGAAAGAAGGCATAAAATTCGGATACCGCTACGAGTCGCTCGCCCAGGACAAGAAGAACCGCTTCATGGAGCCGTTCCTGGTTACGCTCGAACCCGCCACCAAGAAAGACCGCAACGCATACTCGCACGAAGGCGAGGAGTTCATCTTCGTGCTCGACGGCGAAATGGAAGTGACGCTCGAAGACCATACCGACGTGCTGCGTCCCGGCGACTGCATCTACTTCGAATCGAAGCTTCGCCATCGCGTCGAATGCATCGGCGAAAAGGAAACCACTATTCTCGCCGTTATCCACGCCCCGCACAAATAGAAGCGGCTGTCTTCTTCTCACCTTGTTGAGCGCAGGAAACATGTCTTGCCGAAACCTGCCGGAACGCCTCCAAGATGTCCGTCATCCCGAATCACCGCGGCAGTTCAAGGAAGGCCGCGGTCAATCTTTACTGATGATCTCAGGAGCAAGGTTTGGCTGCTTCTTCCATGGTATCAATCTGGCTGCGACAAATGCTATCGAGGCGAGAGCCGCAATGACAATACATATCGGACACATTCTGAAATCCTCCATGAATCGGGAACCAAGCTACTGGGCTTGCGGAAGCGCGTCATTCGTTAGATAATCAAATCTTGCAGAATTCGCTGGGTTAATGCGCATGTCCGGCCGATGCGCCCGCCGAACTCTCGGGCGCTTCGGTCGCATCCGCTTCGACTCCCGGCTCGCCCACCTCCTCTGGATGGTGCGGACATGCTTGCGGATGGTCCATGACGGCGTTCATCATCATTCCACAGGGCGTGTACGAATGCACCTTGTGCGCCGTCTCCATGGGCCCGCTTGCGCATCCGGAAAGAATCGCCAGACTGACCATGGCGAGTAAAAAGGCTCCAGCCGTGTCTGAAAGGAATCGCCCGCGCTGCATAATCTTGCTCATTTTCCCTCCTCGATATGATCACCCACCCCAACTATCTTCCTGAACTGAATGCCGTGGGGAGGAGCAGGAACAATACCAAGTTAATCGTATTGTCGAAAATAGTCATAACTTCAGTCCTATAGAGATGCTTCGCATAACGCTTCGACCATTGCATCGTGTGCGCGACCTCCCGCGCTGTCTGTGCATGAACTCCCACTGTCTGAATTCCGCCAAATAATCGCGGCTTACTTTTCAAACCCGCCGCTGTTAAATTTATTGTAGTTTATTACATGAAAGGAGAAGATTCCAATGGCGGATTCAGTGAAAACAGCTATCAATTGGCTGGTCGATTATCAGCAGGCGCTTGACGAGGCAAGGAACCGCAACAGGCTCGTCTATCTTGACTTCTGGTTTCCCGGGTGACTGGGCTGCAAGAAGATGGATACAGTTACGTATCCAACCGATGAAGTGATTCAAGAGATCAACGACCTGTTCGTTCCCCTGAAATCGCAATGCAATTTTGTGAAGCCGACCGAGCTGATGAAGAAATACCGCGTTCGCTGGACGCCGACCCTGTTTGTTCTTGAGCAGGACGGCAACCCGCGCTTTCATACCGTCGGGTATATGCCGCCGGCGGAACTGGTGGGCCAACTGGAGTTGATTCGGGCGATGGAGAATTTCGACATCGGCCAGCTCGAACTCGCGATGGCGGAGCTGAGAAGCGTCGCCGATCGGTATCCGGCCAGCGCCGCCGCCCCTCAGGCGATTTTCTATGAGGGAGTCGCGCGATACAAGCAAACGCACGAGCCGAAGCACCTGAAGCGGGTATATGTTGAGTTGCAGAAGCGGTATCCGGGCAGCCTGTGGGCGAAGAAAGCGACTCCTTGTGAAGAGGCGCCCGATTAGGCCAGACATAAAGAGGCAGTTCCTCATCAGGCTGAAATGGGGGGTGAAAATTGGGCAAGCACGCGTGATTCCTACACCTTCGCCATCTTCGATATCTCTATGATCTTCGGGTTGACCAACTTTTTGTAGTCGTCAAACCGCATTCTAATCGATTCGGTGTGGGAGCCGGCATTGAATATGATCTCGCCCATTTCTGCCAGTCCCTTATCAACGTAGACCGGCAAATCGTACAGATTACCGAACGGCGATTCGGCTCCCAACTCGACCTCGGGGAACAGTTGCTCCATCTCCTGCTCGTGCGCGAGCCGCGTCTCCTGACACCCAAGTTCCTGTTTCAGGAGCTTGAAATCAACCACGTTTGGCGCTTGCAGCACAAGGAGCACGAATTTTCCGTCACAATAGCAAACAACGCTCTTCGCAACCTTCCAACCCGTAACATCTTGTGCAGCCGCGGTTTCCTGCGCCGTATACGCGACTTTATGCGATAAAACTTCGTACGATATTCCTTGTGAATCCAGGTAGTCTTTAAGCTTTCGAGAGATAGTCATGGGTTCACCTCCCCACCATCAAGACCCATTTTTTTTCTGTTCCGGTATGATTCTGTCAAATATTGTCTGAATCGGCAACACCCACGACAGAGTATTCGGAAGGATTCTCGGCGGTATCAACGAGAGGTGCATCCGAATCGGAGGAAAGACGGTCCAGCAATCGGACCTTTGGGAAGAACGGATTATCCTGACCGGGTTCGATCACTACCGCTGCAGCCCCGTTCTGCAACCGCACCAGACTGCCCGGTGGAAATACTCCGATGATACTCAAAAACAGCTTGACGAGCAGAGGATCGAAATGTGTGCCCGACCCGTGAAGCAGGACTTTTACGGCATAGTCCAGCGTTTGTGCCGGCCGATACGGGCGGCTGGCCGTCATCGCCTCATATGCATCGGCGATCCCTATTATTCGCGCAACCGCATGCGGATGACTTTTGCCCTTGACCGGCGGATAGCCGCTCAAGTCATAGCCGGCGTGATGCTCGAAGGCCGCCAGTACCGGCAGATCACCCAGACCCTCGTATCGCATCAGCATCTGGGCGCCCTCTATCGGATGACGCCGGATGATGTTCCACTCGGCATCGGTCAGCCGGCCGGGGTTCGCGGCGATTTCGCGCGGGATTTTCAGTTTTCCTATGTCATGCAGCAGCGCGCTCACGCCTATGGCATTAATACATTCTGCCGATAGAGGAAGCTTTCGAGCGATCAGAAGCGCGGTTACGGCGACATTCACCGAGTGATGGAACAGGAGCTGATCGTAGTTTTTCATGCTCATGATGCCCATGCGCGCGTTGCGGTCGCCGAGAAATTCTTCCAATAAGGAGGATACTATCTTCTGAAGCGCCTCCTTGTCTATTCCGGGCGATTCAGCCGCGACATCCTGTTCGACGGCTTTCAGGCACTCGACGGCGCCCTGATACGATTGGGATGCCGCTTCACCTGTTTCCGTCTCGCTCAGGTCGTACGCCTTCTCCATCAGGTCGACCGCTAAAAGATTGTCGAATTCGACGCCGGATATCTTCTTTTCCTCCAAGTTTTTCCTCAACTCCCGCTTATCGGGATTCTTCTGTTTTTCCGCCGCCAGAACAGCGAAAAAATTCGCGATGGCTTCCGGCTCGGCATCCCGATTGATGGAAATACTGTTGATGCCGCGTTCCTTGAGGAATTGGACGAGAAAAGAATGCTTGATTGTCTCGTCGGGAAGCATTTCCTTTTCAAAGTACAGCTCGGAATTCACCATGTGGGCGGTGACACGAGCGCTGCCCGCCGGGGTCGAGCGAATCAGTTTCATCAGATCTTCGGCCGATTGCAGCACCATCGGGTGTTTTGGCGGATAGACGCCAACATTCCGCGCAACGGCCGCTATTCGCGCTATTATTTCGGGTGCGCCCGCATGATGTTCGATCATACATTCGCCTCGCTTAGATCACGAAGAGCCGCGCCTGCGAGCGCTCGAATCGCAGCCGCCTTCCGGCGGCGGAAAAAGCTGCGGGTTTGCGCAAGTTTCTCGAGTATAGACAAAGCCGGCTTCGTTGCTATCGATTTCAGCGCATCAACGGACAATCGTAGGAATTCATCATCCCGCTGGAAAATCGCCCGCCCCGATAAATGCCGCTGTAAAATCGGAACGGCTTGCTCCGCCTCAATCGCCGCCACCCACCCGAGCGCCGTTTTGCAGATAGCCGGGTCGTCATCGTCCAACGTGGAGCACAAAAGTTCCACGGCTTCGCCCGACCGGATCGCCGCCAGCGCCCTCAGTGCCTCCTTGCGAACGCGCGAATCCTTGTGTGCAAGCGCGAATTCCAGATATGGCACGCAGGCAGGCGAACCGGTCTGCGCCAGTATCGAAACCGCATTTCGCACGACAAACCATTTCGGGTGCTTCAGCTTTTCAGCCACTGCAACCACGTTCTTGTCGCCGGCGCGAGCGATCACTTTGCAGATCAGCAGCCGGGCTCGCCGCGATTTCTCCTCTTCGAGCGTCCCCATGAGTTGCGAGACGGCGGGCGGCCCAGCCGCTTCAAAATATTGGACCACTCGCTCGAATTCGGGTCCCTCGCCCTGCATGTTTCGCAACGTAGCCGCCAGTTCTCGCACAACGGCGCCCTCGCTGTATTCTTCCAGCAATGAGACAAACGGCTTGAGCTGCTGCTGGGAAAACATCCGTTTTTTCCGTTCGAACTCCTCCTTCAGGTTCTTCAGAAGCTGCGCAGCCCTCTCAAAATCATGCTTTTCGATCAGATATTCCATCGACTCCCGGACCCGCTTCAAGATCGCCGCATGATGAGTCGCGACATTTTCGTATCTCATCAACTCGAGCAGGATGGGTGTCAGCTGGTATTCGATCGGGGCTTGCAGTTCCTCCGCGACTTGCACATCCAATCGGGAGCGTTCCTCTGGAAGAAACAACACCTTCTCACAAGGATACTGCTCCATCACAAGCATGTGGGGCGGGGCGCCGGCATCAGGACCGCCCGCAGCTTCAGGAAGGCTCCTCTCTTCTGCGAAAAGGACTTCCTCTGTCTCGGAAGTCAGCTTGCCTTTCGTGCTGAGACCGTCCCGCAGAATCCCCGCCAACTCCGCTTTGTTTGCCCCGCTCAATTTCAGGTTCTTGAAGTATCCCTGCAACACGGAAGCCGATCCCCCGCTCGCCTCAAAATTCTCCAGGAGCGCATCGGCAAGTTGCGAAGCGGGAAACAGGCTGAGAATCTCCGACTCGATGCTCTTGAGCGCCAGGTTCGGCACAAGGCCATCTCTGACCAGATCTCCCCTCATACCCGCCGACATATTCAGCACCGACAGCGCCAGGTTCTGTACCACTTCATGCCGTTCTTCTTCGGACGACAGGTGCGTGGAGGCGGTTTCGATCGCCTTCAACGCCTGCCGCAATCGAGCTATCTGCGAGTCATCAGCGGCATCCCCCTCTGCCTGATCGAACTGGAGGGCGAACCTCTCGAGCGCGCGGGAAAAGCGGCTCGGCTCCTTCAGCAGCATTTGAAGGCGTTTCATGTCCTGAGCGCTCCCGCCTTGAATGCGCACAAACATGCTCCCAATTAATTCGGCACTGTCCGGCTCGCGCGAATCGGGAGGACTGTCAGTGCCTTGCGGGGCGAGTTCGTCAGGCAGGAAAAAACTCTCGCCATCGACGATCATTAACTCGGCGGTTTCCTCGACGAGCGCATGGACCAGGTTGCGGCTCTTGGTGAATTTCTCGATGCCGCCTGCCTTCGCTATGCTCTCCCTCGGCAGGTTCAGGATCCCGAGCAGAGCCCTCAGTTCCTCCACCGGAATAAACGAATCGAGAAAGATTTTCCTGACGCCCCGCTTGAAACATTCGAGCGCCAAATCCTGAACTCGAGGGTCGTTTGTCGTTCCTTCTTTTCTGTTAACCCGAATCCGCTTCTTCTCGATCAGAAGCTCCACAACCTCTTCATCCGGGAAGCGCTTTTTCATTATCGAAAGAACCTTTTGCAGCGACTCGTTGACCATGGCGTTGCCGGCAGGATACAACTGGAGGTTTTTCTTGGCCAGGATAAAAGCGGCAAGAAACTCGTCGGCGGCGTGTTGGGTGGACGTTTTTGAACCATCAAATGGTCCAGCTTGCCACTGCATCAGGATTTTCCCCTCCTGAGGGTGTTCCGCTTGTCCATACTAGGCAGAACCGGGGCTCCTCGTTAAGAAGTGGGTTATCGCTTGTTATTTCAAAGGTTTATGAATAATCATCATTTTTATACATACCCCCGCCACCGGAAAAACATGTTGACGCGTTTCGGTCAGGCGTACTACAATGAGGACAATTTGAGCATGAATTGTGCCAGCAAAATTACGGGTGCCGCAACGTGAACAATTATTCTTCAAGACCAGGTGGTAATGGATAAAGGAAATGCCGGCGAAGTGCTTTCATGCTCGACCGGTAATGATAATCAGGCAGCCCCCGTCGGCGCGGCCGAAACCGCGGCGCGGGCCTTCCGGCTCCCGCTGAAAACGCTGATCGGATACGGGTCGTCCATGATCGGGCTAAATGGAATGGCGACCATGATCAGCGTTCACCTGCTGTTCTTTTATACCGACATAGTTCTCATAGCCTCCACAACAGTTGGCGCCGTTATGGCGCTCGCGCAGGTATGGGACGCCGTGACCGATCCGTTGATGGGCCACGTATCCGACCATACCTCGTGGAAATGGGGCCGCCGCCGCCCCTACATCATGATCGGCATGTTCCCGGCGGCTATCCTCTTTTTCCTGCTCTTCTCTCCGCCGCTCAACCTGTCCATACAAGCTGCTTCCCTCTATTTCGCCATTGTATTTATTGTCTTTTATACGTTCCGGACAGTCTGGGAAACTCCCTATTTCGCGCTGGCGCCGGAGATCACCCTCGATTATGACGAGAGAACTCGTTTATCAGCCTACCAGCAGGTCTTTGCGACCCTCGGGGACATCCTCGGCACAATGGCGCCGGTCATCCTGGTCGGAATTTTCGCCACGCAACGAGGCGACTTCTCTTTTCTCGGACTGCTGGTTGCGGTTCTGGCAATCGCTTCAGGACTTTTCACCTATTTCGGAACGCGTGAGAATCCCGACCTCTCGAAAACATCAAAGCTCCCGCTGCTCAAATCCTTGAAAGCAACCGCCGGCAATCGTCCTTTCCTCTTGCTCGTGCTGACATCCTCGTGCACCGCCATTTCAAACTACACGACAATCGCCGTCACCCGCTACATCGTGAAGTACTATTTTCAGCGCGAGGACCTGTATCCTCATTTCTTCGCCGCGTTCTTCGTGGGCGTGTTCATCTCAATTCCGCTCTGGATAAAGTTGACCGGGCGCATCGGAAAGAAGAACGCGTATATCTTTACTATGCTTGTCTATGCGGCGCTGCTCTGGGTGATCCTGCTGCTCGGTCCCGGCGATTACTTCATCTACGGAGCGACAATGATCATAGCCGGCGCCTTCAATATCGGCCTGTGGCTGATTCCCGGCTCCATTCTGCCGGACATCATCGAGTGGGACCAGCTGCACGTGGGCGACCGCAGGGAAGGCGCCTTCTACGGCATCTGGACCCTCATTCGCAAAGGAGCAATCGGCGGCGCCTTCATGATCATCGGGTATCTGCTTGATTTCGTCGGGTATGTGCCGAACGTGGATCAAACGCCGCAGGCTCTTCTTGGAATCAAGATGCTGTTCGGCCCGATACCGAGCGTGCTACTCGTTCTCGGCATCCTCATTTTCCTCAAGTTCCCGATTACGAAAGAAGTACATCGCAACATCGTCCGCCAAATCGATGAACGGCGGAAAGAAGCTCAAAAATGATTGGGAGTTATTACTGAAGAAGAATTCGCTTCGTGCCTTCATGGCTTAGCGATTTCATTCCTTCCGAAAGGAGATTCTGTATGGCCATGCCCCTGACTCGCGAGCAGATAGAGGAGCTGCGAAAAATCACCACGCCCACGATCATTAATGCTATCGAGACATTCGACGTTCAGCCGCGCAATTCCGGCTTCATGAACCCGCAGATACGCTGCATTCTCCCGGAGCTTGGGCCGCTGGTCGGCTATGCGGCCACCGGCAAGCTTTGCGCAAACAAACCCGCTGAAGAGAAACACCGCGGACTTAACCACGAGATGTGGAAACTCATTCTCCAGACGCCGGCGCCGCGCGTCGTCGTCATTGAAGACATCGATAACCCACCGTGTGTGGGATCTATGTGGGGAGAGGTCAACGGCACCATCCATAAAGCGCTCGGCTGTATCGGAGTGGTGACCAACGGGGGCGTCAGAGACCTGGACGAAGTGCGCGCGATGGGATTCCACTTCTTCGCGACGCATGTGATTCCCTCGCACGCATACGAGCACTTGGTCGAGATCGGCACGCCCGTCTCGGTCGGCGGGCTCACGATCAAGCCGGGCGACCTGCTGCACGGAGACCAGCACGGCGTCATTGTCATCCCGCATGAGATAGCCGGCGAGGTGGCTGGCCGCGCACACGAGGTCGAGGAGAGCGAGCGCGGCATCATCAACTTTTTCCGGTCTTCCGATTTTAATCCGGAAACCTTTATCGACGCCAAACATTAGGGCCGCGGGAACGATATTGTTCAGCGATATTTGTCAGCGTTATCTGTCATTGAGCGGAGCGAAGAATCTCGCTTTGCTGTTGAGCGTAAGCGGAATCCCCCGCCTTGCGGGATTATTCTGACCCTGCGGTCGGGGGAAGAATCTCGTTTTTATTTAAACTGTTGCTGAACGCCTTCCAGGATGGGAAAGTTCCGCATACGGCCTCGACAAGATCGGCCAGCAGGAAGCGTCCGCAGAGAACTCAGAATCTGTCATTCTGAGCGAAGCGAAGAATCTCGCCTTTTGAACCGGTGATGAAGGAGGAAACAATTCGGCAAATTTGCGTGTCGTGGTATCCATTACAGGGGCGCGATTCATTGCGCCGGCGACAAGACTGGCCGAATGAATTCGGCCCTACCGCTTGGGCGGAAGCGCGTTCATTCGGTAGGTGCGATTCATTTTCTAGGCAGGCGTTCGATTCGGCAGGTGCGAATTCATTTGCAACGTACCTGTTTAATTTGGTAGGTGCGAATTCATTCGTACAGTCTTCGCAAAATTAGCGCGAGGGGGACGCAAACAGCGGGAATTAGAGACTGTCCGACGATGACGAGGGGGACGGTTCGGAGCGAAGGGGACTGGCTCCATTTGCGGAACTCATGCCTTTTTGAATTCGTAGATACAGGTCTGCGACCCTGGCGCCTGTCCCAGGAGCGAAAACCCGTCGCTCAATCGGGCGGACACATGGAATTACCCCCGCACCGTTAACCAAGGAGCACCATGAAAAACCAGGATATCATCAAACTCATCAATGATTTCGTCGCTCGCGGCGAAGGCAACCACATCCCCGAATGCGGCGGAATGCGAATGTATGATCCCTCCCCGCTGGTTGGTTTCGCGTCGGCGAACGACCCGCTCTATGCGGAATTGAAGAAAGAGGGCGTCATCGGCCCGCACCACACCATGCCGCAGGACTGGGTCCCGAACGCGAAAAGCGTCATCGCGTTCTTCCTGCCGTTCACCAAAGAGGTCATCGAAAGCAACTACCCGGAAGGGATGTCCTCGAAGGAATGGTACCTCACCCGCTATTACGGCGAAGATTTCCTCAACGCTTTGCGCGACCACGTGGCCGCATCGCTCCAGAAGGCGGGATATCAGGCGGTGGCGCCGTCACGCTCGGACAACTTCGAGATGCTCAATACCTCGAGCAACTGGTCGGAGCGCCACTCGGCCTACATCGCCGGCATGGGCACCTTCTGCCTCTCGTATGCCCTTATCAATGAGAAAGGCTGCGCCGGCCGCTACGGAACCGTTGTCACCGATCTCGAGCTTCAGCCGTCTCCGCGCACCAAGGGACTGCGCGATAACTGCCTGTACGACGAGAAAGGCACGTGCGGCCTGTGTATCGCGCGCTGTCCGGTCGGCGCGATCACGCCCGAAGGAAAAGACCATATGAAATGCCAGGAATTCCTTGTGACCAAGGTGATGGCTCATTACGTGCCGCAGTACAACATCGTCGTCGGCGGCTGCGGCAAATGCCAGACCAAAGTCCCCTGCGCCCGCAAAATCCCGAAGAAGGCGGACCTGTAAGAAGCATCCACCACGAATACTGAGAAGCGCGCCGAATGCCGCGAATCAAGAAACCGATACTTATTCTATCCGCAGATTTCTCAGATTTGCGCTGATTAAGTTAATAGTGGAGGCCGACCTATCTGCCCGCCCACCGCTCCTTCGCCATCCCGCATCCTCCGTAGGGGCGGCCCTCGAATCAAAGTTCAAATGGCAAAAATGCAATCGCACTGATCCTCTTAAAGCTTTACAATTGTTGACTCTGTGCGCGGGAAGGCTTAGAATTGATTCTACGGCAAAAATTGAAGCTTGAAATGAGATAGAAACCAATGCCTCTTGACCAGATATTTTTGCAGGAATTCAATCTGCTTATAACACTTCCCTTCCTTGTTTCGACGCTTGGTTCCATGGCGGCCAATGAGGTCAAGGATTTCGCAAAAGCACTAGCAGGAAAAAAAGCGGCGAAGCAGGTCGCCTTGACAGAGAAGATTCGCGAATATAGGGAGCAGTGTGATTTGCCGGGGCTGATACAGAAGGCCTGGAGCAAGGCCCTTCGTTCAACTGTCTCGAACGATGAAATGGCATTCGCATTAGCTGATGAAGCCTTTGCCAATAGTTTATTCGCCGACCTGCTTTCCCAAGAAGCCGCAAATGAAACGGTGGACAAAGTATTGGCGCAGCGGGAGAAAGTCGCAACTCTTGCTCACTTCGATGAAAAAGAGCTAAGAGAAGTCGTCCCAGCCATTCATAAAGCATTCATCGTAACCGTCTCCAAAGATGAATTACTGCGGTTTTTGTACATCACTGCTCAGAACCAAAAGATTTTCGACAGGCTCATAAGGGAGGGAGCGTTCACCCAAGAGCAGCTTGTCAAGATAGTCAACAAACTCCAGTTGTTCAGTCAAAAACTGGATTCTCTGCACTCTGAACATTCCAGGCATGCGATACGTACGGAAGAGGTTCTTTCGCAGATTGTAATCCTCTTGAAGGATGCATTGGCCCGGCAGGATGTGACCGTCCCAAAGCTTTCATTTAATGTTGAAGCTTACATAAATGGAATCCTGCAAAACGAAGAAGAGTTTGATGCGGTATATGTGCCCCTAGATGTTGAGGCAGAGATTTCTGGGCAAGAGGGAACAAAACCAAAGACTCCGCTCTTCGATTTCCTTCAAACAGTGAGAAAGCATGAACGATCCTCAAGACGTGGTAGAGATGAAGAAGAACGGAAGCAATTTGAGTCTATGCCTTTAGCGGAAGCAATTGAAAGAAACCCGAAGCTGGTAATTCTTGGTGAGCCGGGGGCGGGAAAATCGGTTTCTCTGCGGCATCTTGCAATGATGTATGCGCGTAAAGGGAAGCAAGACCCGGATTCGCCTCTTCCGGTCTTGATCGAACTTAAGGACATCGGCATTGGCGGCAAGAATATCGAGACGCTCATCGCCCAGGAGTTGGGCTGCAAGATTTCGGAACTCGATGATCTACTTGCTTCTCAAAAATTTGTCTTCCTTTTTGATGGCCTGAACGAAATTGGTACCGAACATAGAGCAGATGGCATTGCAGAGGTTCGAACCTTCTTTGGCGGCAAGCATAACTGTTATGCTACTTCCCGGCTCGTCGGCTATTCGGATGACATTTCACGCGAGACAGTGGAAATCGAGCCGCTCGATGAGCCAAGAATTCACAATTTCATCGAAAATTACCTGCGATATTGTGGAAGCAGCCGGACAGAGCCCGAGGTGTTCAATGCCATACAGAACGAGCATCGCCTCTCTGAACTTGCATCTAATCCGCTTATGCTTTACATGATGACAACAATCCTTGCACTGCAGGGGTATTCGGACACGCCGAAATCGAGAGGACAATTATTCGAATTGTTCGTGACGAATCTCCACAAGCGAGATAGCCAGCGTTGTCTTTGTAAGCTCGCGGAAGAACAGTGGACAAGCCTTTTGGGAGCATTAGCATATGAGATGATTGATGACGGAGGCAAGGTAGCAATTAAGAAGGAAGAAGCAAAAGAAATTTTGAAAGACGTAAGGCAGAAAATGATCCAGTCTGGTAAATTGTCTCCATCAAAGCATGGAGAGCTGTTCGATAATTACGAGGAGTTGCTTCAAAGCGGTTTATTGAGGGAAAAAGAAGAAAATGTCGAATTTTGGCATCAGCAATTCCAGGAATTTTATGCCGCTACGGCCTTAGAGCAGCAGATACTAAACTTCGCCGATAAAGATGATTTAGACGAAAACAAACAATTCATTCAGAAACACTTGAATATGCCACTTTGGGAGGATCCTCTTTTACTCGTGGCCGAAAAGATAAGTCGGTTAACTAATGTAGTATCTGACTGTAACACCGCAATAACGGCAGGCAACCGATTGATCCACTTAACGCTGTCGCTGGATCCTGTTTTTGCTGCAGATCTGGCACGTTCCTGCGGACCTGCTGTGTGGAAAGAAGTGCGGATTGCCGTAGGAGAACACTTGCGGGCAATGTACCAACTTCATGATAAATACTATCGACAAGTCGCTTTGGCTGGAATGGTTGCCAGCGGCTCAAATGATTTTGTAGATATATTTTTACCTCTTCTGACTAGCGATGATCGGCAGGTTCGTCTGGAAACTTATCGTGCATGGCGTAAGTTTCATCCATCGAGCTTAGGCACAAATTGGAGAAATGTCGTTAAAACCTGGAACGAGGAAAGTCGAGTAGATTTTCTCTGTGAAGTAATTTCGGAAGGCCGTATGGCCAATGTCGCCGAGGAATTTGCACTCATGGACCCAAGCCTAAACGTGCGATTCGTAGCTCTTCAAATGCTTGCGTGGATTGATGCTAATGAGGCTGTGGTTCAGATCCTGAAGACTTATCGTGACGATGAGTTCGAACAAGTATTGCGGGACAGGATATTACATAAAATCCCCTCTGAGTTACACGTCAGGGCTCTTGCCACCTACAAAAGGCTTCTGAATAAGGAAGAAGATCCAAAAGAGCGACTTAGAATTCTATTTGCCGCAGCGAAAGTAGGCGGTGACCAAGTCTGGGAGAGAGTGAAAGAGGAGTTGGCGAGATGGCCGTCTGGAAAAATCGGTGACGATATTGAAACACTTCTCAAGCCAGCTTTAGAGTTTGGCAGAAAGAGCGATCCTGAGTGGGTCAGTCAATGGGTGGCGCAACGTATTATTAGCGGTTACCTATGGCGCGATCATTGGATGGAGTTCGTCTCTCAAATTCCCAATACGCTAAAGCAAAACTTGCTGGAAAGAATTGTTCATGGCGACTTTAGGCAGACTAGTAGTAAAGGCGTTTTATCAATCTTGGCTGCAACCGCTGATGCCGAATTTGCCAAGAGCATATTTTCCCGACTATGTGAATTTCATACTGTTACGGCCGAGCGCAGCAAAACCGATACTGCATGTTGGGAAATTTTTGGGCAGCTAAGACACCTGTTTCATGCATTACCCCCTGTGCCGGCTGTCTCTGGAATCTCAGATACCCTGGCGCCGGAGCTTGATCCAGTCCAATATGAAGTTGCCGTTGATCTCCTTGGCGGTTATGAAGACTCTGATTTGAAGAACCTGCTACGTAACGACTTACGTCAGGCCTTGCGAAAGTATCTCAAAAGGGGCATTCCATTTGTATTGAGCCGGGACGATTTCAGCGGGAGCTTAAAGGGCCATCTTTCAATAGCCCTAGCAAGAGTTGGATATCCAGAGGATATGTCCGACTTATACCGGCTTGTACAGGCTGATATAGAGCGTCGAAGGCGGGCATTGAGAGCTCGAATGAGTGGCGAACGAGGTCCGATCCCTAATGGCGGCGCGAGGAGTCATTCCAACGAGTATACGCGTGCGATTGTGCTATTAGACCCAGAAAAGGGAGAAGAAATACTTCTGAAAATTTTGCGTGAACCCGAGTATGAGGAGGATGCGGCGAAAACACTGGTTCAGTTGGCCAAAGTACAGAAACCTGGAGAGGCATTTAGCTCAAGAACAAACTACTCTGTCATTTGGAATTCCCGCTCCGGACAATATTCCACCGTTTTTTTTGAAGATCGCCGTCGTCGTTATGTGGCGGCAATTAAGCAGCGAATCTCAGTAATCATGGATGATCATTCACGAAGCGGTGCGCCTGACTCTTTTAATCTCCGACTGAAAAGATTGGCATATACTATCGCTCTCCTTGATGGCGTTGAGTCAGCAGATTATGTCATGGAAATCATGACACTCCGCAGTGAATGGGATGACTGGATTCGAGCCGATGCCGTCGAAGCCTTGCTCTTCAGCGGAGCACGAGTGCAGGCAGATGCGGCACTTGCTGTCCTCAACCCGGTGATCCAGCGTGGTATATCGAAAAAATATTACCGAGACGAGTATCTTCTTGAGAAATGTCTCTGTCTGCTACCATTTGTCGAACCAGCTTCGGTAGGAATCGCGCGCATAAGAGAAGTTATCGCTTCAACACGGATTCTAGGCTATGGATTACGTGACTTAGTGACTGCGATCGGATACAGCCGATGTGACGATTCTCTATACCTCTTGCAGGATTTAGCAGAGAACGCTGAATACCAATATAGATATATCGCCAGTGAATGGCTTGGGGCCGTTGCTGCACTTGACACGCCAGAATCCAGACGTACCCTCTTGGACTTTATCGATCCTGAAATCGAACATCCCAAAATCGAGCTATATTTTGAACAACATCATCGAAAACGACTCGCTCTACTTATTGCAGATATTGCACGTGCGGATCCGGCAATGAAAGATCATCTATTTCGGTTTTGTTATATACAGATTTCCTCCCGGGCGCGCCTTCTGCTCGCCGATATCATCGCCGAATTGCGGACTCATGAAGCCCTACTCGCCGGTCTAAATCTGATTGACGATCAAGCCAATCCTCCTGTTCCGGACGGGCTGATAGAAGCGTTGGAAAACGTTTTTCTCGACCGACATGCATATGGTGATTCAGGATATTCATTTATACTTGAACCTCACAGCGCAAATGATATCAGGATACGCCTGTTCAATATGATGTCATGCGATGGGGGACGGAGACGGTCGGCTCGCACACTACTTATCCAAATAGAACAGTGGCGCCTAGAGTATGGACGGCCAAATAATGAACCTCGTCACCCTGCATTAGATTCCGGTGAGCGGTGGCCACCGCTTCGGACTATGTGAAAACCTTATTCCGCTTCAAGAACACCCCGAAAGAGAGCGTAGCGTTTGTTCCTGAAACACGATTCCGCTAATCGATCATGTCCCCAATTCGCAATCTGCTAGTTCTTGTCCTAGACGCGGAGATTTGGTAGGATGGTAACTCTAAATTCTGGCTTATCCCTTTCTCGAAAGGGTGACCAAAAAGAAACAGTGTTTCTCTGCGTTCTTTGCGTCTTCGCGGTTAAGATGGAGTTAATTCGGAGGAGTTCATGAATTTGAAGCAGCGCCTGATTCAGAAAGCCCAAGAGCTTGATTTCACCGATGTCGGTTTTACGACGGCGGAACCGCTGGATTTGTACCTGAAGGAGCTCGAGTCGCGCGAGGAGTTTTATTTCTGGGCGCTGACCGATATGTTCGATCTCAGGCGCGGCGCGGGCCTGCGCGAGAAACATCCGTGGGCGAAATCGGTTGTGGTGCTCCTGAGCAATTACCACCGGCGCCGGTTTCCCCCGCAACTGACCGGCAAGATCGGCCGCTGCTATCAGGTGGACGACCGCCAGGAGAAGCGGGAAGAATATCAACGCATCACAGTTTTTTTCAATTTTCTGAAGCAGGAAGGGCTCCAGTATCAATTCGATCAGGAGACGCCGGCTCGCATGACGGCGGCCAAGGCCGGCCTTGTCACCTACGGCAAGAACTGCTTCGTTTATTCCCGGCGGGCGATGCTCGGCGCCTCCTGGCTGGTAAGCATCCCGATCCTTCTCGACAAGGAGATCGAGCCGGACGAGCCTTCAATCGAACTCGGCTGCCCGAAATGGTGCAAAAACGCCTGCATCGCCGCCTGTCCCACAGGCGCGCTTTTTGCCCCCAAGAAAATGAATCCGCTCAAATGCATCGCATTCAATTCGTATTACGCGCCCGGCATAACGCCGCTCGAGCTGCGCGAGCCGATGGGCGCGTGGGTGTACGGCTGCGACCGCTGTCAGGAGGTGTGCCCGCGCAATCAGGCGTGGATGAACCAGGCGCTGCCGGAGAACCCTTCTCTTTTCGAGCGCGCCGACGATTTCCGGATCGAGACACTGCTCGCGATGAGCCAGGAGCACTACGAGAACAAGGTGTGGCCGCTCGCGTTCTATATCCCGAAAGAGAACATCGCGAAGTGGAAGATGAATGCGGCGCGCGCACTCGGAAATCTGGGTGACCCGGCTCATGTGCCGGCGCTGATCCGGGCGTTCGATGAGAACTCCGACGAGACCGTCCGCGGCATGTGCGCGTGGGCGCTCGGCAAACTCGGCGGCAAACAGGCGAAAGACGCCCTCGAAGCGCGCCGCCCGAAAGAGGACGGCTTGGTGGCCGAGGAAATCGCCGCCGCCCTCGCTGCCATAAATTGATCGGTATCTCCGGACCAGACAAAAGAGGAGACAAGATAATGGAACAGATGACACCCCAATGCGCCGAGTGCCTCTCAAAGCTGTGCGTGCTCGGCCCAAGCGAAAACGGCCCCGAATTCTGCGTGATGAGAACAACGCCCGAACTGTTTGATGAAGCCCGGGCGATTGTCGCCAACCCCGATATCCAAAAAATGTTCCGCGGCGTCGCACGAACGTGGAAAGACTCGAAGCTGAGCAAGAACCGGATTGAAGAAATAGTGATTTACGCCCGCAACATGGGCTTCAAGAAGCTGGGACTCGCTTTCTGCCTCGGCTTATCGGGAGAAGCGGAGGTCGTTTCGGCTTTGTTCAAGAAAGCGGGCTTCGACGTCGTCTCGGGCTGCTGCATGACCGGCGGGTTCTCTTCCGATGATGTCGGGCTTCCGAAGGAAGATAAGATATATACCGACGGGCGCCAGCCGCAATGCAATCCGGTCGGCCAGGCCTTGATGATGAACAAGTACGGAACTCAGTTGAACGTCATGCTGGGGCTGTGCGTGGGCGACGACGCCCTCTTCATCAAACATTCGTTGGCGCCCATCACCATCCTGGCGGTGAAAGACAGGATTCACGCCCACAATCCACTGGCCGCCATCCCAAAATACAAGGAAGAGTTGGGCTTATGATCGGTTTTCGTGGTGTCCTCTCCCCTACTGTAGGGGCGGGTTTCTAACCCGCCCCGGTTTTAAATCCGGCGGCGGATACTGAAAATTTCATTGAACCTCAGAGACGCAAAGATCGCAGAGAAAAACCAATCAGGAAAGAGGGACTTATTGATTCATTCGTCATATCCTCTTCCCTTCTGTAGGGGCGGGTTTCAAACCCGCCCGGGTTTTAAATCCGGCGGCAGACGCAATGAATTGCGCCCCATGACAAAAACGAATTGCAAGCCGCCATCGGTCTTGAACGCTTTACCTCTGCGGTTAAAAGGGCAATATCGAATGAGCCAAAATGATTTGCGGCAGCACGCTGTATCTATAATACTAGTAGTGGAGGTTGTCTTTGATGAAATTCGCTTTTTTCCGTTTTGGACATAACCATAAGTCAGAGCAGAAGCCGGTAATTATCGATGCCGAAGACGACATAGAGCGGGAACGCGGCACCGGCCGGATCATATTCCGAAAACCGACCCTGAAGGAAAAGATCATTCTGGTGCTTCAGATGCTCGGAGGCATCCTGCTGACGGCCGGCCTTTTCCTCCTCCTGCTGCCGGTCGCAATTTTCTTGGCTGTCGCGGTTTCGGCGCTCGTCCTGGCCTTCCTCATCGTGTTCTGGTGGCACATGCGAAAACACCGCCCGGAGATGGAAAGATGGCGTTCGTATGTCGAGCGCCTGTTCGGGCGTCTCTAGCCCAAATCTTCCCGATCGCTTCGATAGGGATCGACAGGAATTCTTTAACGCTAATCACCCTCCTCCAGCTGCGGGGGCAATGCCGGACGACCCGACGCAGGCTTGACATTTCAACGATCTTGTAGTAAAGTCTAAGCACCAAAGTCAATCAAAAAGGCGGTGTAAAATCCGCACACCCCTGTGGGTTTTCGAATGTTTATGCGCCGTTTGGTTGACCTCGGAGAAGCGGTGGTGAAACTAGAATGCACCTTTTGAAGTTTCGCCATTTAGTGAAGATTCGAAGCCGATTCGGCATAATTCGGCCTTTGCATCGCCATATTTGAATAATTGATATGGTGCGTTTTGACGCAAAGGGTGGAGTGCCTTCGGGTGAAGAGCGTCCCCCAAACAGCGCTCTCGAATTCTTTCGCCCTCTTTGATTCCCGATAAAAGAGGAAGAGGCATCACCTCGAACGAGCGGCGCCCCAAACCGCACGCGCGAGGAAATGGAGGGAATCTATGGCATTGCCTATCATTTTTATCTCCAGCGAATCGAGGACTGCGCGTCGAAAGCTTGCGGACGACCTTGCGAGGAAGCTCGGCTGCAAGTGCCTCTGTCGAGAGGACCTTATCGACGACGCAACCAGGGCAGGCATTCCGGTCGGCAAACTCGAGGTGGCAATGGTCAAGTCGCCCGCCATGAGTGAGAAACTGGCCAGGCAAAAGGAACGCTACCTTGCCTTCATCACGGCCACTCTGTGCGAACTCGCCCAAAAGGAATGTTTCGTTTATCACGGCAGGGCCGGTCATCTTCTGCTGCCAAACATTCCTCACATGCTTCGAGTGCGCTTGGTCGTGCCGCACGAGACTCGGGTTCTCGAGGCGATGGAGGAACTCAGGCTAAGCAGGGAGAGGGCCGTCGAGTATGTGAAGAATGTGGACGAAGATATCGAGCGGTGGATACGCTATTTCTACGGGGTTCGTCGCGACGAGCCGGGTCAATACGATATCGTCATCAACCTCGAAAACATGAGCCTCGCCAACGCGAGCGCAATGCTGTGCTCCATCGCCGAACTGCCCGATTTCCGACCCACGCCCGCATCGCTGAAGACCATGGAAAATCGCACGCTCGAGGCCTGCGCCCGAAAATGTCTCGCGATGGATCCGCTGACGGCGGATGCCGATCTGAGAGTGCGGGCAGACGACGGCGTCGTGACCGTAACTTATATGCCGAGGCAGCCGGGAGTTGCCGATGTTATTCCCCAGGTGTTGGAGAAACTGGAAAAGTGCCGTCAGGTAATGTGCACGATGGCCAGCACCAACATCTTATGGATTCAGGAACGATTTGAGCCGCAGTGCGAAACCCTGAATCAGCTTAACCAGATCGCCAAACGGTGGGACGCCGCCATTGAACTGGTTCGATTCACCGTTCCAAGCGATGTCGAGAACTTGTTTGTCAGCAGTAAAGCAGGCGAGAAGCCCGAAACTGAAGCGGTTGCCGCCGGTTCGTTCGAGCGGCTCACACAGGAATATAATGGCGGTATCGAGGACGACGTCGAGGACCCGAAAAGGGATGAAGGCGGGATTCAGGATACGATCCAGGAGCTGGTCAACCTCGGCCGGTCGGGCGGCGCGAGCACGATATCCGGAAATTTCCATTCCCTTCTTTCCAGGGTTCGCAAGGACGTCAAGTACAGCCTTATCGTCGTGGGTGATCTCTTTCTCTCGAAGCCCGCGGAGACGCGGTCGCGGCTGAGGCGCGAGTTGAGCGGCTACCTCGGCGACCGCCTGAACATCCCGATCATCAACAGCGAGGAACTCCAGCAGAAGTACCTGGTCGGCAAGAAACAGGTTTTCAAATTAGGCGCCTACGGAGCAATCGTTTTTCTCATGTATCTTGCGGTTTTCCAGTTCCAGGAGCCCATTCTCTCGTTCTTGAGCGCGTCCGACCGTATCCAGGACAGAATCCTGAGAATGGCCGCTATCCTTATCGTTATCCCGGTGGTCGCATATATCTATGGGACCTTTGCAAGCCTGCTCCTGAAATTCCTGAAATTCGAGTAATTCCGGAATCCAAGACGGCTACAGGAGGAATTAGTGATGCACGGGCTAGAAAATCTTTTCATTCCGTTGAGCCTTTCAACGGCATTCCAGGTGATTCTACTTGGATTTATCGGAGGTGTGCTCAGCGGCTTCATCGGGAGCGGGGGCGCTTTCTTCATGACGCCGGGCATGATGAACCTGGGCGTGCAGGGCGTCATGGCCGTCGGAAGCAACATCGCCCACAAGTTCGGCAAGGCGATGATGGGCTCTCGCAAACACGGCGAAATGGGAAATGTGGACAAGAGGCTTGCCATTTTCCTGGTGGCCACCTCGTTCGCGGGAATCAGGCTCGCCGTATGGATCAACAGCAAGCTGTTTGCAGGTGCAGGCGGCGGTCATGGCGAGGCCGAAGGCGCAGGGGCCAACCTTTATATCAGCGTGGTGTTCATTTCCATCCTCTCGGTGGTTGCGATCTCGATGCTTCGTGACGCGCTGCGCAAGAGCGACGAAGGAATGGGACCTTCGCGCAAGATAAGCGAATTCCTCTCGCGCCTGAGGCTGCCCCCGATGATTTACTTCAGAATCGCCGACGTGAAAGTATCCCTCTGGATGCTGTTGCTGGTTGGACTGGCGACCGGTTATCTGGCCGGCACTATCGGAGTCGGCGGGTTCATCGGAGTCCCTGCGATGATCTATGTGTTCGGTATTCCCACCGCCGTAGCTGCGGGCACCGAACTGTATCTGGCCATGTTCATGGGAGCCTGGGGCGCCATCAATTATGCCTGGGAGGGCTTCGTTGACATTCGACTGGCAATGCTGTTGTATCTCGGCTCGCTGCTCGGCATATATATCGGCGCATACGGCGTGAAAGTGGTGAACGAGGTATATATCAGACTGGTGACCGGCCTGGTCATCATCATTTGCGCGATCAGCCGCGGCATCGCGATCCCGATGTATCTTCGTCAGCTCGGATGGCTGAACATGGATCCCGCGCTGGATGCATATTTCAACGGCGCGAGCAAGGTAATGCTTTTTGTGGCAGGATTCGGCGGAGTCGGCGTCATTCTCTACAACGTGTTCCGCGCTCATCGACGCAAGCGAAGCATTCAGGTCATCATGAAGTACGTCGAAACTTAGACTGAGGGGGCAGAATTCTTCGTACAAGGAGAATAACGGATGCAAGGCAAACTGAATGTACTGCTCATAGATGATGAGCCGATCGTGGGGAAGCGCCTGCAGCCGGCTCTGTCGAAGGTCGGCTGTGACGTGGAGATATTCACCGATCCCCTTGCGGCGGTAGCGCGGCTCAACGAGAAAACGTTCGATATCGTCGTGGCCGACATCAGGATGGAGCAACTCGACGGAATCGAAATCCTCGAGCGGGTCATCGCCAAGTCGCCTCGCACGAAGGTGATCATGATCACCGGTTACGCGACGCTGGAAATGGCGCGGGAGGCTCAGGCGAAGGGAGCCTTCGATTTCATTGCCAAACCCTTTACTCCGGGTGACCTCCGCGAGGTAATCGCGAAGGCTGCCGACTCGTTGGGAATCAAAGGCATCCGCGAAGAAGCGCAGCCCCGAGGGACGCAGCCCTGAAAGCGTTTCGGAATCGCCTTTCGCCGCAGAACCGGCCTTGTCAGCTCCCCATACCGCCGGGAAGCCGCGCATCCGAATTTTTTGAGATCCCCGCCTTTTCATTCATATCCGGATACTTGATTCCATCGTTGTTATGTAGTATTCTCAAAAAGAGGACATCGATCGGGGAGAGGATATAAAAAGATGCCTATCGTAACGGTCTCAAGGCGCGCCTATAGCTGGGGTAAGGACATCGCCGAGAAAAGCGCTCAGGTTTTTGGATATGAGTGCGTTGGGCGCAAGGTGCTTCGGCTGGCTTCGAGTGAGTACGGCGTTCCGGAGGAAAAACTCTACCGCGCGACTCATGAGGCGCCCTCGCTTCTCGGAATGAGCCCGAAGACCAGGAAAAAATACATCGCCTACGTCAAGGCCGCTTTCGCAGAATACATGCTCAAGGACAACATCGTCTATCATGGCCCCGCCGGAGAACTGCTCATCCAGGGCGTCTCGCACCTGCTCAGAGTTCGCATCAATGCCGACCTCGCGGACAGGATCGCCCTGAAAATGAAGCGTGACGGCGTGTCCGAGAAAGAGGCCCGCAGCGGAATCCAGAGCATCGACGAACAGCACGCCAAACTCATGCGGTGGGTGTACGGGCGCGACGATACCGATGCCCGCCTCTACGATCTGGTGATAAACGTGAGCCAGATCGGAGTTGATAAAGCCGTTGATATCATCACCGGCACGGTCAAAATGAAGAAGTTCCAGCCGATGACCTACTCACTCAAGTTGTTGAAAAACATCGAGCTTTCGTGCCGGATCGCAGCTCATTTGGTCGACCTCGATCCCGACATCCGGGTGCGCTCCGAGAACGGCAACGTCCACATCTACACCAAGGCGTCCGGTAAAGCAAAAACGAAAAATGTCCGAATAATAAAGGAAAGAACGCTCGATCTTGCAGATGTGAAAAACGTGGATGTCCACATGTCGGAAGACCTGTTCGAGCGTATTGCAGGCGAAATGAGATGATCGAAAAGGATTGGATATGCAGGAAAAAATCAGGCTCCTGATAATCGATGATGAGCCGATCGTGGGAAAGCGGCTGAAGCCGGCCCTCGAAAAGATGGGGCTTGCGGTCGAAGCCGTCGACAACCCGCGAGAAGCGCTCAGACTCTTTGACTGCCAGCCGTTTGATATCGTGGTGACCGACGTGCGCATGGAAGGCGTCGATGGAATCGCCATACTCGAACACGTGACTCAGAACTTCCCGCGGACAAAGGTTATCATGATCACCGGCTACGCCATGATGTCGACCGCACGGGAAGCAATGGATAAAGGGGCATTCGATTTCATTGCGAAACCATTCGAGCCGGACGAGCTGCGCGTAATCGTTGAACGAGCCGCCGCGGCGCTCGGATACGATACGCAGGCTCCGACTTCAAAGGGCGGTAATGACTGAAGAGGCCGCACGCACAAGCGCCAAACAAACCGCTTCAACCGCGCAATCCGCCGAAGCAGCGCTGGCTTCCGGCAGGCGCGTAACCGATCTTGCGCTAAAGGCCCTCAAAGAGCGGCCGAAATTCAGCATCCGGATGCAGATATATCTCACCGTCCTGCTTTCCCTCGTCATCTTTCTCGGCATCGCCGCGGCGCTTCTGGTTACTAACCACATCATCGAGAACAGGGTCAAGCTCCTCGAGATCTCCAACAGCTACCTGTTCGAGATACAGCAGGCGCGCCGGTTCGAAAAAAACTATTTCCTGTACGGCACCAACCTGCGCGACGCGTTGGACAACGTGTACACCGCCAAGCGGATTCTCCTCGAAAACAGCGACCGGTTCGAAGGCGTGATCGACCGCAACTCGTCAACCGCAATGCTGGCGCATCTCGAACAATACGAGAGGCTCCTCGAGAAATTGGAAGATATCGAGCGCAAACCCGAGGCTGAAGACTTCTACTGGAAAAAAAAGGACTCCGAGGTCGAAGTGCGCAAGCACGGGCAGGAAATGGTTTCGTTTGCGCAGAACCTGACGCAGAAGGAACGCGCCGGCCTCGATAACATGATCATTTTTTCGCGGAGAATGCACATCTATTCGTTCCTGTTCCTCTTCCTCCTGTTCGTGTTCAATACCGTTGTCCTTGGCTGGCGCATGATCTCTCCGCTGAGGCGGTTCCTCACATATGCCGACCGCATCGCCGGCGGCGACTATTCGCCAATCATGCCCGCGCGCCGATATCGCGACGAGTTTTCCACGCTCGCCATCGCGATCAACCACATGATCAGCGAGCTCGAGCGCAGGCAGGATATCCTGGTGCAATCCCACAAGCTGCGCGCGATCGGCACGCTTACCGCCGGCGTCGCCCACGAGCTGAATAACCCCATCAACAACATCTCGCTCACCGCGCACATGCTGAAGGAAGATTATACGACCCTCTCCGATCCGCAAAAACTCGAGATGATCGACGACTTGTTGAATGAGCTGGACAGGACCAAGAGAATCGTGCGCAGCCTGCTCGATTTCGCGCGCGAAAGCGAAAGCATCATCGAGCCGCTCGACCTGAACGACGTCATCCGGGAGACGCTCGGACTCGCCGGAAACCAGATTTCACTGGCCGGCATCCACGTCGATCTCCAGATCATGCCGCACCTGCCGCGCATTCACGGCGACCGCCAGCAGATCGAACAGGTGTTCCTCAACCTGATTCTCAATGCGATCGACGTCACCCCCAAGGGCGGACGCCTGCAGATTCTGGTTATCCCCGACGACGAGCCGAACTATGTCGCCGTGAAGGTCACCGATTACGGCCCCGGAATCCCCGATCACGTCCTGTCCTCCATATTCGATCCCTTCTTCACCACCAAGTCCAAAGGGACCGGCCTCGGGCTTTCGATCTGCCAGGGCATCATCGCCAAGCACGGCGGCAACATCCAGGTGAAGACCAGAATGAATGAAGGCACCACCTTCACCGTGCGCCTTCCGATAACGACCTTCCCCGCCAACCTCGACCGCGTCAAAAGCTGACCAAACTCAATCACCAGGGCACAAAGCCACAAAGAAGATTTTCAACCGCCGATGAACGCCTGACCTTGCCTGCCAAGCGCTTCGCATGGCCACGCGCCCCGCGTGGTTCGCATTGTCACGCGCTTCGCATGATACATGCCGAAAAAGACATTCACAGGAGCAAACAGAGAAAACAGAGATTTGGATTTCTCCTTCTCCGTCGCCTCTGGTGATTTTCGCGTGGTTTCGTCGCTTACAAATTCCGGTTTCCAAGTCTTAAGATGGATTCCCGTTCCCCAACCAGAGGCTGTTTGGGTAGTGAAGGTCGTCGGTCAAAACCCTCAGCTCCGGTCTCGACCTTTTGTGCAAGGACTGCTGCTTTCTGGTATAATCATGTTCCCATTTAATGCCCACGATATTTGCCGAACGTACAAAGCAATGAAAGGAGAATATCGATGTCCAAGATCGATTTTACCGGCAGAGTGGCCATTGTCACCGGCGCCGGCTCAGGCTTGGGAAGAACCTACGCCCTGGAATTAGCCAAGCGGGGCGCCAAGGTTGTGGTTAACGATCTCGGCGGCGCCAGAGACGGCACCGGCTCGAGTGACGCAGCGGCCAACCAGGTCGCGGAGGAGATCAAGGCGGCGGGCGGAGAGGCGATCCCGAACTACGATTCCGTTGCCACTGTGGCTGGCGGAGAGAACATTGTCAAGAGCGCCGTTGAAGCATTCGGCAAAGTGGATATCGTGGTGAATAATGCGGGCATTCTGAGAGACAAATCCTTTCTCAAGATGGACGAAAATATGTGGGATGCGGTCGTCGCGGTGCATTTGAAAGGCGCCTATTGTGTATCGAGACCGGCCATGGAAATCATGCGAAAACAAAACTACGGCCGCATCGTGATGACTTCGTCCACCTCAGGCCTGATTGGGAATTTCGGCCAGGCGAATTATGGCGCGGCCAAGATGGGGCTGGCCGGACTGACGAACGTATTGAAAAAGGAGGGGGCAAAGTACAACATCAAGGTGAATGTCATTGTGCCCAACGCCCTGACGAGAATGACCGAGGATATTCTGCCGCCGGGAATGCAGGACGTATTCAAGACTGAAAATGTCACTCCGGCCGTGGTGTACTTGTGTTCGGAGCAGTGCGAGGATTCGGGTCGTTATATTGTCGCAACCGGCACTCCGAACGGCATCCTGTACTGCCGCTCCCAGGTCATGACCGGCCCCGGGAAGAAGTTCGACAAGGTTCCTGCGGCTGAGGATATCATGCAGAACTGGGGCGAAATCACGAATCTGAACGGCGCCAGATTCTGCGAAGAAGCTACTGAGCTCTTCATGGGATAAAATCGACGGTCCCATCAAGCAGAACCCATTAAGGCACACTCTCCTTCGCTTTCTTAATGAAGGGGAGTGTGCCGTTTCTGCTTTCAGCATCGCCGGGACATGAAATCAGCGAATCCGTGTCTTTGTCTGCGTTCATCGGATTTCATCTGCGTTCCAAAGAGAAACTCTTCCCGCGCGAAGCGCGGGGTGGGGATAAAACATTCGACTACGCTCAAGATCGGAATGATTCCCGCGAGGCGCGGGACTTCATCGTTCAGCACCGGCGTGTATCGGCGTTCATCGGCGGTTTCTAAAAGAGATTCTTCGCTTTTGCTCAGAATGACCAAAGAGGGTGGCCAGATAGGCGCTAAGGCTCGACAAGAAGAGGAAGATCGAGATGATCGGCAAGCATCGCGTATCCTGGATTCTGCGGCTGGAATAATTCGCGCAATTCATTGAATTCGTGCGATACGTGATTAAATTTTCTCGCGCCTTGGCGGAATCACACTCTGCGGCACACTCTGAGGAGTGGGCACTCTTCTTCCTGGGCGTTCTCATGTGCTTTCGCATGAATCGCCTGGATCGCCGCCGATTGGGTCGGGAACATGTGGTCTTCGCCGATCTCTTCGTACAGGTGAGTGCGCTTGAGCACGTCGATCACATTGTCCTTCAACCCGCTGAACGAGACGTCGTAGCCGGCATCTCGCAGGCGCGCCACAAGCTGCGACAGCATTTCCTCGCCCGACGCATCGAGCTCGTTAATCCCGTGCGCAACGATCAGGACGTGCCTCAGGTCGGGCATGGCGGCCACCTGCTCGAGCACCTTATCTTCGAGATAGCTGGCGCTGGCGAAGAAGAGCGGGCCATCAAACCGTATTGCGGCGACGTAGCGGCATTTTTCCAGGCCGTGCCGGTTCGCATCGCGCAGCGAATCGTCGGGATGCAGCGACAGAACGGCGAGGCCGGGCTTGAGGTTGCGATACAGATACAGGATGAGCGAGAGCGCGACTCCGATCATGATGCCCTTGTCGAGGTGGGGCGCGAACGCGAGCGTGAAGACGAAACTCAGGATCGAGATGGCGCCGTCATAGCGCTGCGCTTCCCAGGCGTGGATGAACCCCTTGACGTTGATAAGGCCGACAACCGCCATCATGATGATCGCGGCAAGCACCGCCTGTGGCAGGTGGTACAAAAGCGGAGTGAACAGCATCAAGGTGATAACGACCACCAGGCTGGTTACCACGCTCGATAATCCGGTCACGGCGCCGGCTTGTATGTTTACGGCCGATCGCGAGAACGAGCCGGAGACCGGATAGCTGCGCCCGATCGAGCCGACCATGTTCGCAAGCCCCTGCCCGATCAGTTCCTGGTTCGGATCGAGACGCTGTCCCGTCTTTGCCGCCATCGCCTTCGCGATCGATATCGCTTCCATGAATCCGAGCAGCGAGATGATGGCCGCCATCGGGAAAAGCTGGAGTATGAAATTCGGATCGAACTTCGGAACCGAAAACTTCGGGAGCCCTTTCGGAATTGTGCCGACTACGGCCCCTCCCGAAGAGAGCGAAATGGAATCCTCCGGAATGATCTCGTTTCTGACGCGCATGCGCCAGCAACGCCCGTCACACTGGATGCCCTCCGGGGTCGCAGTGCGCAGGTAAAACTTCATTTCGTCCCCGCTCGTTGCCGCCGTGAACTGGAACGACCGAAGCTGGTTGCGATAGACCTGCGCCTTCTCCTTCAGTTCGGACAGGTGAAGGTTGAGCAGGGCGAGCTTATGGTTCAGTTCCATTGCCTCAGCCGAATGCAGGCCGTGCGTCTTCTGGACCTCGGTGATCTGAGGCGACAGCAGGGTGCGCGCCTCCGAGGCCTTCTCCATCTCGTCGAGCACCAGGTTATACTGGTTAACGGCCTCCCGCGCCTCCGGCGCCTCGATTGCGCTCAGGCGGGCCTTGTAGTTATGCTCGAAGCCGGTCGCCCACGCAAGCAGCGTCGTCACCACCACGGCCACAAGCACATTCGGTATCTTCGGGTTCAGCCATTTCAGGCCGTACATGATCGCAAACGCGAGCGCGGCCATTCCGAGGCTCGGCACGTGCGTGTAATGCCAGGCCGCCTGCATCACGCGCCAAATGGTTTCGTAATGATGCTCGGCCGTATCGACCGACACTCCGAAAATCTTTGAAAGCTGTGAGGTCGCAATGATGATGGCGGCCGCATTCGTGAAGCCGTTGACCACGGGATGTGACAGGAAATTTACCGCGATCCCGAGCCGCAGGATGCCGAGAGTGAACTGGAAGGCGCCGACCATCATCGCGAGGAGAATGGCGTACGCGATAAAGCCTTCGCTGCCCGCCTTCGCGAGCGGTTCGAGGGCGGCAGCCGTCATCAAGGAGACGACCGCAACCGGTCCGGTAGCCAATTGGCGGCTGGACCCGAAAAGGGCGGCGATGCTGGGGGGAATGAAGGCGGCGTACAAGCCGTAATAGGCCGGCAGGCCGGCGAGCTGGGCATACGCCATCGACTGCGGGATCAGCACGAGCGCAACGGTCACCCCTGCTATAATATCGGAGCGCAGAGTTGCCCCGTTGATTTCCTTGGCCCAGGCTAAAAAGGGGAAAACCCGTACCGGGTCGATCAGCCGTTTCCTTCGGGCCACGGCTTCAACTGGAGCGACGGTTGCATTCATACTGACGGCCTGTCGTGAGTCCTTCACGGCTTCAGCCTCCCAGAGATGGCGACGGGGGGCACGTGCGATCCGGATAATGGGGATATCCTGTATGATTGACCCACAATAGTATCTTCCGTTTCCAGAAAAATTTGCTAAATTAGGTTCACCTGATGAAACGCTATTGGGGGTTTGGGCCAAACATTATCGCATGGTAGAACTATACCATAAAAGGGTGCCGACTTCAACCGCAAAACACCCGCGCCGCGGGCCTTCCTCGGATTCCCTGCGGCCTTGGCTCAAATCGATCTCCGGCCCGGCTTGGTAAGGAAAAGGGGGACATATGGAATACGAAGGAATCGGGAAAACATACCAGGATCTGACCAGGTACAGGCGCGGTTCAATGCGCCGCCACAAGCTCGACTTTGAAATGCAGCCGTCTCCCCGCAAATTGTATCCGGAATCCCTGCAAGAAGTCGTGTTGCCCACGCCCACCACAAAGGGCGGCGTGCCTCTTTGGGACATCATCAGGGAGCGCCGCTCCATCAGATCGTATGGTCGGGAATCGATGTCGCTCCAGCAATTGGCTCAGCTTCTCTGGGCGACGCAGGGAATCACGCTCCGCGTGCGAGAACATGGATTTCGTAGCGCGCCCTCCGCAGGGGCGTTATATCCAATCGAGACATATGTTCTGAGCAACCGGGTCGAAAACCTGGAGCCGGGGCTTTATCATTACGATCCGTCCGAGGCTTCCCTGCAACTGCTAAAACAGGGTGATTATGGGCGGCTCGTGGCAAGAAGCGCTCTCGACCAGCCCATGTTTGAAGAGGCGGCGGCCGTTTTTCTTTGGACCGCGATCATCGCCCGCAGCGCCTGGAAATACGCTGAGCGGGCATATCGCTACATCTACATGGATGCCGGGCACATCGGGCAGAACCTGTACCTCGCCGCGGCCGGGATCGGGTTCGGATGCTGCGCCGCCGGCGCCTTTTATGATGAAGAGATCAATGCGTTTTTGGAGATCGATGGCAGGGAGGAAACGGCCGTATATCTGGCAGCGGTCGGAAAGCTGCACTAGGAAGAATTTTACGTGGTCTCAGAATTGAGCGGGAGGATGACATCGACGCAAGTGCCCTTGCCGATTGTGCTTCGGATGCTGATGGCGCCGCCGTGCGCCTCTATGATCCTCTTGCTGAAAGGTAATCCCAGCCCAATTCCTCTGGTTTTCGTGGTGAAAAAAGGCTCGCAAACCTGCTCGAGGTCGGTTTCGGCTATTCCACAGCCATTATCGATCATCGACAGAATGATTTTCCTGCCGGTATCATCCGCTGACAAACGCGAACGTATGATCAGAGTGCCGTGACCGCAGATGGCGTCGGCCGCATTAACAAAGAGATTCACGAGCACCTGGATAAAGCGGTTAACATCGACAAACACCTTCTCGTCTTCTCGTTCGAGGTCGGCATAAATGGCGACATGAGAGAACCTGCGCGTCGCAACCTCCAGCGCCCGCTCAATAAGGTCCTCTATCGTGACGGCTGATTTTTGAAGCTGAATCGGGCGCGCAAAGTCGATCAGCTCAGTAGTTATCTGGTTAAGCAGATTCACGCCGTAACCGATCTCCCTGAAAATCTCGGCGCTTTCCTTCTGCTGACCTACATATCGCTTCAGTGACTCGGCGCCGAGTTCTATGGTCTGCAGGGGATTTCTCACCTCGTGGGCGAGCACCGCAACCATCCGGCCAATCGCGGCCAGATTCCTCGCCTGCTGAAGTTCCTCCACCTTCCGCTTGACCATGTCCTCGAGCTGTTCGGACAGACGGCGATAACGCGCTTCGGAATCTTTCAGCTCTTGCTCGGCCTCCTTTCGCTTGCTGATATTCCTGACAAACGCCCACAGGCCCGAATTCTTGCCGGCTTCGTCCTTCAAAAGGTATTTCCTGACCTCGATGGGCAGTACTACCCCGTCCTTTCTGCGATACTCCTTTTCATAGACATCGGAATATCCTCTGGGAAAGACCTGTTCGTGGATGATCTTTCTTTCGAAGGCATGCCATCTTCGGGGAGTCAGATCCCAATACGACATCTGATTCAGCTCCGGTTCGGAGTAGCCGACTATCTGCATGAAGCTGGTATTAAACTCGATAAAGCGCCCGTCCAAATCGGTCATGACATATCCGTCATGACTTCCTTCATACAGCTCGCGGTAGCGGCTCTGCGATCGGCTGAGCTTTTGCTCCGCCTGCTTACTCTCGGTGATATCCCGGATCACCGCCAGTTTTCCCGTTGCTTCGCCGTTCTTGTTCCTGAGTACCGTAATGACCGAATCGACATCGATTCTCTTGCCGATGAGAGTGACGTGGACGTTCTGCCCGCTCCAGATGTTTTTTTCCGCAAGGGCGGTATTGACCGCGTCAGAATCCAGCCAATCACCATGGACTGTCTCAGAAAGCAGGCGTCCCAGAACCTCGGCTGCGGACAATTCATACAGGCGCTCGGCCCCCGGGTTCCAGTAGGTGATCCGCTGTTCTTCATCCACCGCGATAACGGCGTCATTTATCTGCGATAGCGCGTTGGCCTGGAACCGCAGCTCGTCCTCGACCTTCTTGTGCTCGGTAACGTCTCGGATGAGCCAGCGAATTCCCTCCGGATGCCCTTTTGGATTGCGAATCAATCCGACGCTGACGGAAGCGTCGAACGCCGGCTTCTTTCCCCGCGGCTGAAGGCGCAATCCAAACTGCCTCTTCCCCTTGAGCCGAAAGACACTGGCAAACCGTGACAGGAAGACGTCATGGTCCTCCTTCCGGACAAAGGACATGAAAGAACAGCCGGCGAGATATTTGCTCGACGTATTCAGAAGCTGGAGTGCGTTGCGGTTGGCGCCGGTAATGAAGCCGGACGCATCGGTTATGATGTAGCCGTCCGGCGCGAGTTCGAATAAATCCAGATACCGCTGGCTCTCGTTCTTCAGCACTTCTCTACTGGCGAGCATCTCTTCGTTTTGATCGCGCAACTCCTCCTCCGTCACCCGAAGTTCTTCAATCGTGCTTTGAAGCTCGTCAAGCGTCCTCTTGAGCTCGTCTTCCGCGCGCCCGCGTTCCCTGATCTCTTCCTTGAGGCGCCGATTGATCTGATGCAGCTCCGCCGTCCTCTCCCGGACCAGCTTCTCGAGGTGGTCCTGGTGCTTCAACAGCTCCTCTTGCGCGCGCACCCGGTTCGTCGCGTCGATAGCGGTCAGGAGCAATCCATCGGTTTGGCCGGCCGGGTTTTGGACCGGAAACAGGCTCCAGTCCCAGTAGGTTGTTCCGCGTTCGGTATCGGCTCCATACACAAACGGTTTCTCCGAGATGGAATACGGTTTGCCCCTCTCCAGAACGCGCCGAAAAATACGTTCGTTCTCTTCGTTCGGGTACAAATCAAAATGGTTCTTGCCGCAGAAGAAATCCGTATCGCGGCCATCAGCCTTGGCATACGCCTCGTTCACGCGAATGAAACGGAAATTCTTGTCCAGGTAAGCGATCAGAACGTAGCGGTTCGCAAAAAGCTTCTCAAGGATTTCCAAGGCATGGAAGGCCTCATCTTCTTTTTGCGAGCCTTTTGAGGAGGGCGCTGCCGCTGAGCGAGAAGATTTTTCTCCCTTGGACCAAGCTGCAGGAGAAGAGGGGGATTTCTTCTTGCTCTGAGGTTCCGGATTGTGTTTCGGGCGGGAAGCCACAAACTCTCCTTTTATTGCCCCATAATCATGGCACTTTCGAGAAACTGACGAAAGAGCTTATCGAATTTTATTATAGATCAACGTGGCCATCATTTCAAATTCAAGCAACAACAAGTTTCCTCTCGATGCTCCGGCTGACGGAAACTGTGGACACTTTCCAGGGAGGAAAGCCGGTGAACTCAATGCATTTCCCATCCGCCGGTGATATTGAGGGCCTGGCCGGTCATGTAATCGGCATCCGGAGAGCACAAGAAAGCCACTACTCCGGCGACGTCCGCCGGTGTGCCGGGACGACCGATCGGGATCGCCTTCACTTTTTCATCCACAATATCCTGAATGGAAATGCCGAGCGCGTCCGCCTGTCGTGCGTGTCCCTCGCGCGTCAGATCCGTATCAATGAATCCGGGGCAAACGGCATTAACGGTGATATGAAAAGGCGCCAGTTCGAGCGCCATCGCCCGGGTCAGTCCGATTACCGCCTGCTTCGCCGCGATATAGGCGGCCAGATAGGGAGCGGGCGTTTTCGCCGTGCGCGACGACAGATTCACGATCTTGCCGCCGCCGCGCCCCACCATCTTCTGTGCCGCCGCCTTCGAGCACAGGAATGCGCCCGTCGCATTGATTTCGAGCGTCTTGCGCCACGCCGCTTCCTCCATCATCAGGATCGGCGCGGAGCCGGGGTTGCCGCCGGCGTTATTGACCAGAATGTCAATGCCTCCGAATTCGCTTTCGGTCTTCTCCAATGCGGCCTCGACATCGGCCGCATCGGTAACATCGCATTTTACGGCGATGCTCTTTCCCCCCGCCTTGCGGATAGTTTCGGCTGTCTCGTTTAGTTGGTCCCACGAACCCATTCCATAGCCGGGGGCGTCTTTCAATTCCAGGCAGATGTCGCTGATAACAACGTTGGCGCCCTCGCGCGCAAGTCGAACCGCTATTGCGGCGCCGATTCCCGTAACTCTCCCCACGCCCGTTATAAATGCCGTCTTCCCTTCAAATCTGCTCATAATGCTCTCCTCTTGAAAAAAAACTCCACAAAACTCGGCATATGCTATATAATATACGATACCAATTGCCTTATCCACAATTCATGCATCGGGAACTGCACTATCGGGAGGAAGCGCAGCCTCGCAGCGGAATTCCCTATCCATCCCAATCATAAGGCATGGCAAATAATTCATTTATTCTGATGGTGTTTTCTGTTTTTTGAACAAGGAGGTCACCGTGACTCCAAACATCTTCAAGGCTGAGGAAATGCTTTATCCTCAGATGCGGGATTTGGATCGGGAAAAGACGCTGCTGATTCTGCCCGTGAGCGCGCTCGAAGTGCATGGTCATCACCTGCCGATGGGGATGGATACCTTCTCCGCGGCAACCTCCGCGGCGGGAGTGGCCGAACTCTTTGCCAAGGCGCATCCGGACTGGTCGGTCGTCGTGTATCCGCCGTTGACGCTCGGCACCGATGAGCTGCCGCTGCCCGGCTCGATCTCGGTCAGCCCGCGCACCGTAAGAAGCGCAGTCATGGGATTCGGCAAATCGCTTGCGCGCCACGGCTTCAAGTACATCGTGATCACCAACGGCCATGGCGGTCCGCGCCATTCTCCCGCGATCGAGGAGGCGTGTCACCGCATCAGCCTCCGCAAGAAAGTGGCCATGTTCGCGCCGTCAATCCGCGTGCTTCATCCGTATACCGACGGCAGAGCGATCCCGAAACTCGAGGCCGAGCTTGGCAGGCCGTTGACCGATCTGGAGCGGCGGGCTTTCGCCACCGGCGGAGAACACGCCGGCGTTCTGGAGACTTCGATCATGCTCGCGTATCGGCCGGACCTGGTTTCCGATGTCTACAAGAGGTGCGAATTCGATCAGCCGCCTCGCGTCAAGATCTTCTTCAAGCTGAGCAAGATAGTCGGCGGCGTCTTACGATTGGCTCGGCTGAGGAGACTCGCGGACAAGGCGACGCTCATTCTGAACGGACTCGGCGGCACGCTCGGCTGGCTTTTCAATTCGCGGTGGAACTACGGCGATCACCTGGTGACCTACAGCGGCATTCCAAAGGCCGGCTCGGCCGAGATCGGAAGTGCGGCGATGAGGCTGCTCGCCAAGGATTTGCTCGAGGAGGTGGAGGCCGTAATTCACGGCAAGATGCTTCCCTCCCAGGTCCACAGCCTCATGTGGACGGTGCCGCTTATTCGGACCGATTTCTTCAGGAACCTCGGTTTTGCCGCCGCAGGCTTGTTCCTGATTTTCATTGTGGGACTTTTCTTCGTAATCTAACGAAATGGGAGGCATACTACTTATCTCTGTTATGCGGCGATTCCGGTTCGCATGCACTTGATTATTCAAATCTTGCCGGATGCTCGCCTGCAAAAAGAATAAGTATTATGTCCCCAATTTCTCTTATGGGAGCGAAGCCATGATGAAGCTTTCGCGCCGCAGGTTTCTCTCTCTCGCCGGGGCCGGCGCCGGCCTCGCCGCAGCTCCCGGACTCGCCGCCCTCCCATTTCCCGCCAGCGTCGAATATGGCGACGCGCGCGGTGAAAGCCTCTGGATGAATGAGGCGCCTATTCCTCCTGCGCCGCGGCTGGAGGACACAATCGAGGCGGACGTTGCCGTTATCGGGAGCGGGTACACCGGCCTCTCGTGCGCGTATTACCTCAGAAAACTTCGCCCCGATCTCTCAGTTATCCTCCTCGAGTCCCACAAGCTCGGCTCGGGCGCATCCTCCCGAAATTCAGGCGCCGTCAGCCGATCCTATCGCGGCCTCGGAATGACCGCCCTCACACAGCGCGGCTTCGATCGCCTGATTCAATTCATCACGGAAGAAGAAATCGATTGCGATCTGAAGCAAGTCGCAACGCTCGAGTTATTTCCTTCCAAACGAGACGCGCAAAAACTTGCCGCAACGCTCCCCGGCGCAAAATGGGTTCCCGCCGGCGAGTTGCGCACATCTCTTCAATCCTCCTATTATGCCGGTGCTCTCGAATCCGGCGATTACATCACCATACATCCGGGAAAACTGGTCGCCGGCCATGCGGAGGCGGCCCGTCGCGTGGGCGTCAAATTGTATGAGGAGTCGCCCGTCGTCCGGATTCAGGATGGGAAACCGGCGCGTCTTTCGACGCCGCTCGGGAAGGTGATTGCCCGCTCCGTTTTCATTGCGACCAATGCATATACCGCTCGCCTGGGAATTTTACGCTCCATACTCCTGCCCGTTCACCAGTTCACCTTTGCGACCGGACCGCTTACATCCGGCCAAATCACAGAGAAGGCGCTCGATCGCTGGCCGCTGAGATTCGAGCGCAACATCCTGCCGGTGACAACCGTGCTTACCCCGAGCGGCCATTTCTTCATCCGGATCGTGCTCGGCTATTCGAGCTTCAATTCCTGCAGGTGGACCGATATTAACGGCGCGAAAGAGCTCGCACGTCGCATGTTCGAGCAGCGGTATCCCTGGATTTCCAGGATTCAGCTCACCGAGGGGTGGCATGGAGTAACCGGTCACACGCTGGACGGCCGCGAAATCGCACGTCCGATTTTCGGCGGGAATATTCTTGTCAGCGCAGCCTATAACGGGCTTGGCGTGATGCCCGGCCATAACAACGGCTACTTGGCCGCATGCCGCCTCGCCGGTTATAATGACGAGGATGCGCACTATTTCAGCGACCGAATACGCCATTATCCTGTTCCGGGAGAATTCTACAGGAGCCTGCTCTTCAAGCCGTTCATGAAGGTAATGACCCCGGATTAACCGAGCCGTTTTTTATGATGCCATCTCCTCCACCCAACAACCAACTCCGCCGACTGCGCCTCGCGATGATACTGCTCTACATCGCGTTTGGATTCGCATTCCGCATCATGATGGCGCCGGCCAATCAGCTCGACCCGCACGTGCCCGACCTGACGGGCGACCTGATGATGAATTACGACGTCGTGGCGGAGATCATCGGCGCGCGTTCCATCATTGACGGCAGCTTCAGTATGTACGTCGGAAAATATTCCGCCGACGTTGTCCCGCCCGACGGCGTGGCGCTGCCATATCCTCCTCTGATGGCTTACATGCAGGCGCCGGTCGTCTTCATAGCGGACCGGTTCGGTGTCGAGCCGTTCGGCATGGTCATGATGATGCTGTGCGGCCTGCCGTATATCGTGCTCGGCGGGCTTCTTGCCTGGCAAGCGGGCAGTGTCTTACAAAATACGCTTGGGATCGACGATGAACTTTCCGCCACCACAGTGACGCTGCTGGTGCTGTTCTCGGCGCTGCTGTTCTGGGTTGTGACGTATGCTGCCCGCTTCGAGTTGGTTGCACCGCTGTTTCTGATCCTCGCAATGACCGCGCTCAGCCGCGGCCGCTATGGCCGCGCCGGCTTTTGGAACGGGATGGCGCTGATGACAAAACTGACCTCGCTACCGGCCACCGCGGTCTTTGCGGCGATTATTTTGAAAGAGATGGTGAAGGGAGAGGTTTCGGTGAAGCAGGCGGCTCGCTTTGCGGCGGGAACGCCGATCCCCCTTCTTATCCTGCTTCCGTTCCTTATCGCGCATCCGCGCGCGCTGTACGAAGGCCTGTTTGTCACGCCGGCGCTGCTGCCCATCATGGACGTGAGCTTCGTGAATCTGCTCGTGCAGGCAGGCGCATGGATATTCGACAAGGAGCCCCTGCGGGAATTGCTCAAGCTGCATTCGAGTTCGATGATCCTCGCGGCTTCATTCATATTCGTTGCCGCAGTCGTTTGGAAAAAAGATGTGAAGCCGGGAACAAGCCGGTTCTGCGCTCTGATCGCGCTGGCATCCTTTTTCCTGCCCGTACTCGCAAAGTATACGTACATCGACAAGTACACAGCGGTGGCGTCGATATTCGTGATTCTTTGGGGCGCGTCTCGGCGCAAGGGCTTCCCCCACGAGGCGGTGTGGTTCGTCATCTTGCAGTCATTTCTGCTCGACCATGTTCCGGTGATCTGGAAAAGATATGTCGGTCTGATCTTCTATGCCGTCGTTTTCGCATATGTCTTCTATTTCGCTTTTGTGGTCCGGCAGGTGGATGACGCCGAGCCTGCGGCTTCCGGTGAGCAAGAACGCCGGGCGACTGAATCGGCTGGCGTAGGCCTTCAATGAAAGGGTTCGTATGGATGAGAAAGATAGGGAGAAGTTGGAAAGAATTATCGATGACCGGAAGAAAGCTCACCAGTATCTTGTTTCAAAAGGCTCCCGCGTCTACCGTACTTTTCTGGACTTGGAAAAAGAGGCCTTCTCGAGCGGAAACCTTGAGAAGAAATATAAGGAACTCGTTGCTCTTGGCATTTCCATCGTGATCAACTGTGAATCATGCATCGAGTGGCATACGGCACAAGCTCTCAAAGCCGGAGCATCGGAGGAGCAAGTATTGGAGGCGATCGAGGTAGGAATCGAAATGGGAGGCGGACCGGCCACCGTATCGAGCAGATTCGCTCTCAAGGCCTTGGAATATCACGGCGGAAAAAAATAACTGCACGCACTTCCGTAAAAAGTAGAAACGGGACATCCCTTTCGTCGCTTGCTCTATGCAATCCCCAGGCGCAGCTGCGAAAGGCTGATGTGGTCGTTCTCAACCTCCGACACCGCCTCAAAGAATTCTCTGACCGGTTCCTCGGTGGTCCCTCGAGCGGCCGCTGAATAGAATTTTACCGCTTCTTGCTCGCGCCGCAGGGCTTCTTCCAGGTGCTCCTCGCGAGTGGTCAGCCCGCAAATTTCCGGAACATCCTGCACCGCCACTTTCGGAACATTGAGATATTTGCAAATCACCGAAGCATGCTCGCTCTCGATGCGTGAAAGAGCCTTGAACATCTCCTTTGTGAGCGGTTCATCCGTAGCATTCATAGCACAGCGGTAAAATTGAACATTATCCACCTCCAGCTTCAGCGCGCTCTCGAGATGTTTCCTGGTCACATCGCTCAGAATTGGGGGTTCCGGCTCAACCCAGTTGTCAGCCAGTATAATAAATTTTGCCGGCGCTCCGCAGAAGGGACAGTTGGAGGGCTTGGTGTTGCCGACGTAGGGATCCCCGCAAACCCTGCATTTGAAAACATTCATGATGCCTCCTCCTTTTCAGAACCCGCGCCTGTTCAACTTATTATAACAATGCCGCAAAGAAGCCGCAATTAGTTTTCTTGGCTTCTTTCCGCTTCGGGGGAAATGTTGCCCCTGTCCTCCCGCGGCCTTCGAGAAAAATCGGCCTGAAAATCAGGAACGTCTGTGCAGGCGGTCTCCTTATTGGCGGGGTGGCGTGATAATTGTTAAAGTTAAACAGGACAATGAGTTAAAGGTTGTATAGAGCCAGGCGAGTTTCATGATTCTCGAAATGCATTCCCACACCTCTGAACATTCGGTCTGCAGCCGGATCGACGCGGTCTCTCTCGTGCAGGCCGTCCATAACATGGGGTTTGAGGGGATCGTTCTGACCGATCACCATTATCTCTGGATGCCGGAGGAAATGGAGGATTTGCGCCGGCGCGCAGGCATTCCCGAATACTTTATTATTCTCGCAGGGCAAGAGGTAGCCACTTCAGATGCCGGTCACGTGCTGGTATACGGGGCCGAACGCACGCTTTCCGAAAAAACCCCGCTTCCCGCCATCCGGCAGGAGTTTCCTGAGGCCGCCATCGTTTGGGCGCACCCGTATCGCAACGGCCACAAGCCCTCTCCGGAGGGCCTGACGAATCCTTATCGGGATGCAGTCGAGATCTTCAGCTCGAATCATACTGTTGTGGAATTGAATCGCGGCGTGCGTGACTGGCACCGGCACAAGTTTGCGGCAACCGGCGGAACCGACGCTCACTCAACCGCCAATGTCGGCAGATATCCCACCATTTTCGAGCATCCTGTTAAAAGCATCGGCGACCTCGCCGCCGAAATAAGAGCCGGTCGCTGTCGCCCCTTATATAAGGAGATCACTCGATCAAGAGCTCCGCACATTGAGGTGGTGGAGCTTGTCATCGGATTGAAGGGAGCGAATAAGGTCCGTGAAAATCTGGTGATCAAGCGCTACAACAGACTGGATGCGTGGGAGCGCGGTAACCGCACTTCTCACATTCTGAAAGAACTGGGTCGGTATTCGTTCCACGGCGGAAAATTTCGCGTGCCGCGTCCCCTTGGTTCGGATGCGGAAGAGTTGGTCCTGATCGAGGAAGGAGTTCGCGGGAGAACCCTCTTTGAGCGGGTCCTGCGAGCCGATGTCGAGCATGCACGGTTCTATCTGCAGCTTGCGGCGCAATGGCTGGCGAATCTGCATAATATGAAGCTTCAGATAACGCCGCCCGACGAATTTATGGAGACCGAGCCCCACCGGCTGGCGCATTATGTCTCCAATTCCGATCGAATCGACCCGAAGCATGCCCGCCGCATCAGCGAGATCACGAACCATGTCCTGGAAGCGGAGCGGGTGTTATATTTGCATCATCCTGAGCGCATGGTCCAGGGGCATGGCGATTATCACCCGAAAAACTTATTCATCGGGCAGGACAATCCCGACGACAGCGAATCCAGCTATATTTCAGCTGTGGACTTTGATGATTCCTACTGCATGCCGCCCGCATTCGACGTCGGCACTTTCATAACCCAGTTTCGTAGCCAGTTCTTCCATCACCGGGACGTGCTGAAGACGGTGAATGAAGATTTCTTTCTTGCCACTTACCTGCAATATGCAGAGGATGCGGGCGACGATTTCCTTGCGCAGGTCGAGTTGTTCAAGGCCCGCGCCAGCTTGAGCATCATCTATTTCCTGATAAAAATCGGTCTCGGAGACAGTGAGAACTTGTGGAGGATACTGGTGGAGGCCGAGCATAGCCTCACAAGTCTGTCCATCCACGAATCGCATGCCGAATTCCGCGCCGACTGATCTATTAAGAGAAAGGAACCGAAATGGCAGAGAAAGGAAAGAAACAGTTTCCGCGCCAGCGGCAGAAACAACCTGGCATCCGCTCGAAGATGCGACCCAAGCCACTCACCGAAAGCGCACACTATAAACCTTCCGAGAAACTACTCGATAAGGCCACCCTGATCACCGGCGGCGACAGCGGCATCGGCCGCGCGGTAGCCATCCTTTTTGCGAAAGAGGGTGCGGACGTCGCAATCGTGTATTTGAGCGAGCATGAGGATGCCGCTGACACCAAGCGCCTGGTGGAGGCTGAAGGGCGCCGGTGCATTTTGATTTCCGGAGACGTTGGGCGGGAATCTTTCTGCTTCCGCGCGGTTGAGAAGACAATAAAAGCCTTCGGCAGATTGAACATTTTGATAAATAACGCGGGCGAACAGCATGTTGTGGAAGATTTCGCTGCGCTCAGCGGCGAACAGATTGAAAAGACTTTCAAAACCAACATCTTCTCAATGTTCTACATGATCAAGGCGGCTCTTCCACACCTCGCTCAGGGCAGCGTCATTATTAATTCCGCATCCATCACCGCTTATCTCGGACATCCGAAACTGGTTGATTACGCTTCCACGAAGGGAGCGATCGTCGCCCTCACGCGATCGCTGGCGCTGAAGTTCGTTGACCGGGGCATACGCGTGAATGGAGTGGCCCCCGGCCCCATCTGGACACCCTTGATCCCGGCCAGCTATGACGAGGATCACGTTGCGGAATTCGGCGGAAACACTCCAATGGGACGAGCCGGCCAGCCGGAAGAAGTAGCCCCCTGTTACGTTTTCTTGGCAAGCAATGACTCGTCGTACATGACCGGTCAGATACTTCACCCCAATGGAGGCCGCATTGTAAACGGCTGAAAATTCCTCCTGCAGGAATAACCGCTGTTGCCGCCGACCTGAAAAACGTGGCGCCTGTTTCTTCTCCGCGAGAAGCGGAAACAGGCTCCTTTTCTTTCAAAGATTAGCGAGCCACCGTCATTTCCTGAATGATGCGGTCGCATGTTTTTTCACAAGCGCGGCAGGTCTCCGCACAAATACGGCAATGCTCGTGGTGGGCTGCATGCTGTTCACATTCCTGTCCGCAGACACGGCATGCCGCGGCGCAGACCTCCAGTTGTTTGTGAAGCAGGCCCATGTCTGCGCCCACCTGGCGAAGCAGCATTCGCGCGGCGGCGCTGCAAGCGTCGGCGCAGTCATAATTGAGCCGAATGCATTTCACGAGCTGCTTCACATTGTCCTCTGCCAGACAGGCGTCCGCGCAGAGAATGCACGTATCGGCACACGAAGTGAGTGTGTCGATTGTTCTCATCAGATTGTTTTTGTCGATCTTGATTTTTCCAGGATGCGCTTCAATCATCTCTTGAAGATGATTCATAACTTTCTCCTTTTCCCGGGAAGCGATTCTTATTCTGGATTCCGCGAGTAGTCCTCGCCGGCATAGCAGACAGCGCAAGCTCGCCCTCTTCTTGCTCCATCCGGTTCTTCGACTGGTTTCAATTGTCGGGTCTCAAGTATTCCCTTGCGCCCTCATATTCCGGCACGGTTCGCGAATCTATTCCCAACGGAACAATGAATAAGAGCATATCTTTTGGTGATTCTGGATCGGGATCAGGCCGTCTTCTTCCACAGTTTAGTTTCCAGGGCTGTTTCGATATATTCGAGATGTCTCCTTTCATCCTCGTAATTCTTCTCGATAAGAGCCTTGATCGATGGGGTTACGTCCCAGGAGCGGGCCTTATTGTAACTCTTATTGGTTGTCTTCTCGTTCGACCTCATTGCTTTGAGCGCGCCTTCCGTCCCCGTCTTGCTCCGAATGGCCGTGAAACCCTCCAGCAAAAAACCCTTTGTGTCACGCTTGTATTCAGGAGGCGTTTCTCCCAGTTCGCGAATCGCGACTGACAGCTCCGCAACGTGCCGTTTGTGGTCGTCGCGAAATTCAATAAGCCTGTTCTTGATGGGCCACTCCTTGATTTCATCTATCGCCTGCCCGTATGCATATTCTGCATCAATGTCCAGCTGCACCAGCGAGCTCAGTTTTTTTGCGGTTTCCTTTGTATCCAAAGGGGACCTCCTTTTCTCATTCCCATTCTTTTTTACGACGCTGACGATCAGCAATGTCTGAAGCCGTGCTTAAGCCGCGGCTTTCTTGCTCAACCGGTTCTTCAAAGACTGTTTATTCTTCTGGAATTCCTCAAAGATGTCCGAGATCTGCTCTTGATCAAAGGCTTTCCGGGCGTCATCGAAAATTTTGCTCTCCTCTTCTTCGATGTGCTTTCTGATCAGTTCCTTGAAGACGAGTAATTTTGCCTTCCACTCATCCTGGTCTTTCGGCATCTTATCCAATTCTTTCAGCACCATTTCGGCGACATGATGCTCCTCTAAAGCCTCAAGGGCGTCTTCTCTTGCGCGTTTCTCCTTGGCGAGGACCGGATAAAAAACCTTCTCTTCCGCCTTCATATGCGGAATCAGATCTATCTTCAGTTTTTCAAATAGATTCTCTCTGTTTTTCCGCCCGCCTTTCGACGTCTGAACCAGCTTCTCCAAAATCCCCTGGACCTGCTCATGATCGCTATGGATTTCCATAAAAAGATCAGCTTGCGGCATTGTCTATCCTCCTTTGGTTCTCCGAGACAAATACACCCTCCTAATTCTTGATCCCGAACATGTCTCTGGAAATAAGGTAAAGTAGTTAAATTGCAGACCGGCCGCTTTCTCGTGAACCGGGGCCGAAAGACCTTTTTGCGGCGGCATACACTTCAGCCGATGATATATGGTTGATACAACTTTCGCCGCGAGTGAGGAATTTTCCCTCAATAAGGCACCGAGATGGACCGAAAGCGCTCCCACTTCTGGATGCACATGAGAGCGTCGATTCGGGGATCTCCCTCAAGCAGTTCAATGGCCGGGTATGCTCCCGCAGCCGTTATGTGTGCGTGCGGCGAGCTTTCACGCAACGCCTGCAGGACAGGTGTCTCCATTACGAAATCACCGATCCCATACCGCAGGCACAGCAGAATCCGGCGGGCGGCGCAAAATTGCATGACAGGCTGTATCTTCTTTATGCCGCCTGCTTCAGCTCCACCTTGATCCAACCGGGTTGCCGATGGTCGAATGCCTTATAGGCATCTATGATCGAAGTGAACGGCTCAACGTTGGTCAATATCTTCGTCGGCTGGACCGCGCCGCTTTGAACCAGGTCGACCAGCATCGGGATGTAACTGCGGTGGTTGCAGTTGCCCATGTGGATCCTGAGGTTCTTCATCATTGCCTGCCCGATGGGGAACAACCTGACCGTCTGCGGATAAACCCCGATAACCGAAAGCAAGCCCGCTTTCGCCAGGGCGTCAACCGCCCACGTCAGCGCCAGTGACGGCGCATCGCCCGGCTTCCACGCCTGTCCTTTCGTCTTCCTGGGGGCCACTTGGCTCAGCTCGCGCTCGTATTCTTCTCTTTCTTTTTTTACCTTTTCCGCAGCAGGCCCGCTGTGCGGACTCTCGGCGTCCACGCCCACGGCGTCAATTGCGCGGTCAACGCCTATTCCGCCCGTCAGGCTCATGATGGCTTCCACCGGGTCTTCTTTGCTGAAATCGATTGTCTCGGCGCCTTGCGCCCTCGCCATCTCGAGTCGGCACGGCACATGATCGATGGCGAAAATGCGCCCGGCCCCAAACAGCTTTGCGCTGAGAATGGCGAATTGGCCGACGGGGCCGCACCCGAACACCGCCACCGTATGCCCGCGATGAATTTGGGCGATGTCGGCCCCGAAGTAGCCGGTCGGGAAAATGTCGGACAGCAGAATCGCTTCGTCATCGGTGAGACTGTCTATCTTTACGGGTCCTACATTGGCAAAGGGAATCCGCGCCTTCTCCGCCTGAAGCCCGTGAATGGCTCCGGCCAGTTTCGGTCCCCCGAAAAAGGCCGTGCCCGCGCGCTTGCCGTTGGGATTGGCGTTGTCACACTGGGCATAATAGCCGGCGCGGCAATACGAGCAGTAGCCGCAGGCGATGGTGGAAGGAATGACTACCCGGTCGCCTTCCTTCAAGTTCCGAACTCCGGGACCCACCTGCTCGACGATGCCCACACCCTCATGCCCGAGCACTGTTCCCGGCTCCATTCCGGACATGGTTCCCCGGATCATGTGCAGATCGGTCCCGCAAATCGCCGTGGCGGTAAGCCGCACGATCGCATCCGTTGGCTCTTTGATCTGAGGCTCCGATACATCTTCAAAACGAATATCGCCTATATCATGAAAAACCACAGCTTTCATAAAACGGCTCCTTGTTTTGGTTTCCTGACAAGGGGGTTTTCCATAGTTTGCCGTCGCCAATACCTTCCTGCAATACTCATCGAGCGTAATTTTTGGGCAGGGCAGGAGAGCTTCGCCGGTGTCCCGGAAATCTGCCGATGGGCCCCGCCTCCTTACAAAAAATTGGCGATATCCGGAAGGATATCGCCAGGTCCTTAAGGAAATGCTGAGTTAGGGCTGAATCAACTAAAGAGTTCAGTCTCGCAGTTATTGTTGCTTCTTTTGCTGACCCTGTTGACCTCCCTGCATCTGTTGCTGTGCGCCCGCGGCGCCCTGCTGATAATATGTATTCACTCTCTGCTGGATCTGAGTGAATTGCGACCAGTTGTTCTCGTCGAAGCCGGGGGCGCTTCTCAGTTGCTGCTGGCTCACGCTGATGACAAGGGCATCTTTCTGTAATTGCGGATTCGCCGCCTTGATCGGGATGGGAATCAACTTGTTTTGCTGACCGACTTTGTCGCCGGACATGATAAGATACGCGTTCTGCCCCTGTTTATCCACCACGATGTCCTGAATTTCCCCGAGCTCCTGCCCCTGCTGGGTTTGAACTTTCATGTCCTTCAGTTCGCTCAGCCGGAACGCGTTCTGAAGCTGCTGCGCCTGCTGCTGCCTCTGCTGTTGTCCTTGCTGCTGAGCCCATGTCGCATCGGCCGCCGCAAAACTGGCAATCATCAAAACCACCAACAGGACGGTGACTAAATTTCTCATAGACAGTTCCTCCTTATCTTGTTTAGTTGATGCCCTAACATCCGCCTCTTTGTCTGGAATGCGGTTTTTGCAGTCCTCTGAGGTTCACAATCAAAAACCTCATACCATTAATAAATACTCTGATAGCGATTTGCGTCCGATACTATACAGTAAACACTGTATTTTGCGACACCCCCTCATGTGCAACGGCATGTCGGGGGCTGGCAGAAGAAAGCGGATTGAGTATCAGGCACGGAAAAAAGAATCGGCGGCATCCTTACCTGACGCCGCCGAAAATGCTGGAGGGCTCCTTAACCGAATCAAAACAGGCGCTTGTTTGCGCCCTTTTCGTTACCGTTGCCGCATCTCAATAACCTTTTTCGGGCTGGCTGAAATTCCGTTACGCGAGGACATTGAGCACCGCTTGTACGACTTCTTGCAAGCTACTGGGCAGGCTCTTCTGCCGGTTGTTCCATGGGCTGCTCTGCCGGCTGTTCCATCGGCTGCTCTGCCGGCTGTTCCATCGGTTGTTCCGTCGGCTGCTCCATGGGCTGCTCCATGGGTTGCTCCATGGGTTGCTCTGCCGGTTGTTCCATCGGCTGAGTTTGCTCTTCTTCTTGCCCTTGCTGCTGACCACAGGCAACAATGAGTGAACCGCCCAAGACGACCATCAACAGAACTGCTACTAACCTTTTCATTTGTTTCTCCTCCTCAGTAGAGATTCAGCAACGTTCATTTGTCGTGCCGCCCTCTGGAACTCAGTTGCCGACGCAGGAAGCGCCCAGCGTTCGCGACCTATTCCAAATTGAACCACATTATACACCAACAAAACAAATTTTTCCATTTCAGGATGCTTTCTTACGCCACGAACAAGAATTTCATTGACATTATTTGGCGAATTATTCTAAAATATTTCTACCCCAACACGCTTGCAGGTATCCTCGAGTCATTAGCTGGCCGCGGGAAAGATGGACCAGATAGCTGAAGGTGCTCAGTTTCTGCCTATCACGCTCCAGAGCTTGCGGGTGGATACGGTAACCAGCTTCGATATCTACCTGCGTATATCGGAACGCGCCGGCGCTGATCGATTTGTGCTGTACCGTGCCAGAAATATTTTGTTCACGGAGCGAGCACTATGGAACCTGGTCGAACAAGGAATTGAGCAGCTTTTTATCCATTTCTCGGAAAAACGAGAATACCATCGGTATCTTGAGAGAAATCTGGAGACCGTATTAGCTGATGACAAAGTCTCAACCGATGATAAGTCCGAATTGGCATATACATGTGCGACGGGGCTGGTTGAGGAACTCCTGGAGAATCCCAGGTCGGGTGAACACATCCAGCGCTCGAAGAAGCTGATCTCGAATCTCGCCAATTACCTGCTCACGGAATCTCGCGCTTTCTTCAGCCTTATGGCGGCCACCTCATTCGATTATTATACCTACACCCATTCGGTCAATGTCGCGATTTTCGGAATGGCGCTGTCTCACAGGCTGGGTGAATTCAGCATTCAGGAAATTAATACCATCGGGTCGGGCCTCATTCTCCACGACATAGGCAAAAGCGGCATTGACCGCAGCATTTTGAACAAAAAGGGGCCGCTCAACAAAAACGAATGGGTGATCATGAAGCAGCATCCGGAGCACGGCGTCAGGCTTTTGCGGGAGGTGGGGGAACTGAAAGAGGGCGTTCTGGCCATTGTGGCCGATCATCATGAGAAAGTGGATGGATCCGGCTATCCCCGCGGTCTGCGCGGTGATGCAATCCATCGCTACGCGCGCATCGCCGCCCTCGCCGATATCTTCGATGCGCTTACCACTGCGCGTCCTTATAAAATAGCCGAAAAGACGTTTCCCGCCCTCCAGATAATGCGTTCTGAAATGGAAGGCGGCCTCGACCAGGACCTGTTCCGGGAGTTTGTGTTGCTCTTGGGGCCAAAGGAATCGGCGGAATACCCTAACGATACGAAATTTCACAGGTGAAGCCGGACGCGAAATTTTGCTCCTGCTCTCAGGAGCATTCTGTTCCTCTAATCGATTTTCCAGCTTTCGCCGGGATTCAGCGCCACAACTTTTATGTGGCTGTTGCGTCTCCGCATCTCTACCGCAAACTGTTCAGGTGTGCCCGGCGCGCCACGGTCAAACAGCTTCTTCAGGCCTGGGACGGTGAGCGAAATGTTGTGATGAATCGGTATCACGACCCGGGCTTTCAGTTGCACCGCCGCTTCGGCCGCCTCGATCGGGTCCATCACCACTTTCCCCATGAACGGCAAGCTCAGGCCGTTTACCGGAAGCAGGGCAACCGAGATATCAAATCTCTCTCCGATCTCGTGAAGCTCCTTGATGTAGCGCGTGTCTCCGCCAAAAAACACTGAGCACGTTCCGTCGGAAAGAACGTAGGTGCACTCTTTCGCCGGGTGATCGGCCGGAAAAGCGCTCACAAGCAGTCGCCCGATCTTTTTCGATTGCCAGGGCGCCATCTCCAAGACGCTCGTAAATCCCAATCTCCTGAGACGGACAGCCGTCGGATTTTCGGGCACGACTGTCACGGTCGATTTATCCAAACGGGCGAGCCCTTTGATGTCACAATGGTCGAAATGGCCGTGCGATATCAAAATCAAGTCGAGCTTGGGAAGATCCTCAAGCTTCATTCCAATTTGACGCGGGTGCGTAACCACTCCCAGAATCGGATCAGTAAACCACGGATCGGTCAGGACATTCATTCCCGCCAATTCGATGAGCACGGTGGCATGACCGATATCCGTAATCTTCACCATGAAGTTCCGGTCGTCTTTGCGCTCGTTCGGTGGCATCTTCTTCTCCCCGTCAGCGGAAACCGCATATCCCATCCTAATTTTCCCTTATTCACTCCGGCCGGCACATATCGCTCAACTCGAGCGGGCCCAGCCGCGGGATCGGTTTATGGTTATGATTGAAGAGCATCCCATTTGTCCGCAGGATTTCCTCCTACCGTCCCGCAAGATCGCCGGTCGGCTCAGTCCAGGTGCGCAGGATCTTCACCTTCATCTGCGGGCTGTAAATCAATGAATAGTCGCGCAGATACACTACAAGCCCGCCACTGCGCGAGCAGTAAGAGAATGGATCGACGGCGGAAATCGTCTCATATCGCTCGCCCGATCGAAGAGTCACCCGCAAATGATATAGCCGGATCTCTGCATGCGCAGGCGGATCGATTGCAAAAATGATGATAAAGAAAACCATTCCCTGAAGCGCATGCATAACGAAACGAGAGATCGCGCTTCGCGCTGTACCTGCTCTCATACGCCCACTCTCTTCAGGGTCTCAAGATATCGGCTGCGCACAGACTCGAAAAAATGAAGATACGCCTCAGTCTTGTAATCGGGATACGTCCATGGCCACGGATTAAACCTTCTATTCGCATAATGGAGCGTCACTTCGGCGAAGATGCCGTCTCCAAGGTAGATGCGGTGCGAATAATCTTTTGTCGATGCCAGCACAAGCTTTGAGAGCGCAATATAGCCGGGGTCCAGATTAATGAGCCGTCGCTCGCTCCCGAGCCGTTGCGAGATTTCTCGCTCGACCTCGTTCGTGTACAATTTTGCGGGAGCAAGCTCCTTCGGATTAATCAGGCTCTCGAATGCGACAAATTTTCTCAGCAGGTTCGGCCCCATCTCCTCGGCGTAATAATTGGTGAAATCGAATGGGATCAACTCGCTCGCGACATCGACAGCTCCGAATTTTTGAATCAGCTCTTTCTCGGCAATTGCGAAAAGCGCAGGCGAACCCGCCAGCATTCCCACCAGCAGTTTAACCGGGCGAGGCGTCTGAACCTGTCCCATCGTTTGCGTCCCTCCCCGCAGTTTTCCCCCTGCAAGCGGAAACGCACAAACCGCAAATGTAATGATCGTCTCCTAAGAGATCATTGAACCGAATCAGTTGCTGAAAGCACGCCATCAGATCGAATTGCGCCGGCTCTTGCGCGATCGCGCCTGCCGGGCACACGCGGACGCATCGGCTGCACGCACCGCAGCTCTCGCCTGTCGGAACATTCGGTTCGAGCGGCAGATCGGTCAAGACCGTCACATACCGCACCCGCGCGCCAAAATCAGGATTCACGAGCAGGATGTTCTTTCCGATCCAGCCGTGTCCCGCATAGCGCCCGATCAGCTTGTGAGAGAGATGCCCGCGAAGCTTTTCCCAGTCCACCACGCGGGAAGCCGGGATGCACTCCGCCCGCGCGCCCATGCTCTTCAGCTCTGCCGCAACATCCGTGGCGAGCGCATCGAGCAACGCGTTCACCCTCAGGTATTCGGCGCAATAGCCCGCCGTCGGGCCCGAGACGATATCCGCCAGCGCGGCTGGATTCAACCGCACTCCGAGGGATATCCCGCGAGTATAGTCATTATAGCAGGAATCGAGCAAATCCGTTTCCGCCCGGATCACGTCCAGATCGGCGACACCGAACAGAGATGCTCCCGCGGATATGGCAAGCGCCCTCAGTCGATCGGCCTCCCTCACTCGTCCCTCCGGCGCCCGCGGGCCTTTTTCAGAATCTTGCGCTCCTTGCGCGACAGAGTGTGGATGCCCTCGCGACTGATCTTGTCGAGGATCGGGTCGACTTCCTCCTCGATAAACCGAAGCCAGTCTTCTTCTTTTTTCTGTCGGCGCGCCGAGCCGATGTTGACCTTGATTTTGGGGAGCGAGAAACGAAACGTGTGGCCGTACTTGACATAAATATAACCGAATAGGATACCCCCAAGATGCGCAAACCGGGCGATCCCTCCACCGTACGCGCCGGCGCTGACCGTCATGTACAATTCGAGCAAACCGAACAGGATGACAAAATTGCGGGCGCGCATGGGAAACATGAAAAACACGAGCACGATCCGATTCGGAAACATCATGCCGAAGGCGACCAGGATGCCGAATATGGCGCCGGACGCGCCAATGGTCGTCGTGTTGCTTCCAAGACTGGTGAGAAAACTGAGCAGTCCGGCTCCGACTCCGGAAAAGAAGTACAGGGAAAGAAATGAGCGCGTCCCCCCCGTCTGCTCGATATCGCGCCCGAACATCCACAAGGCAAACATGTTCCACAGGATGTGCATCAGGTCCAGATGCAGAAACATGTACGTCGCCAATTGCCAGACCATCCCGTGAAGGACCGCATTCGCATTCAGCCCGAGGATCGCAGCAATCGGAAAACGAAACGCGGCGGCAATGATATTCTGCAGCAGGAAGACGGAAACGTTGGCGATAATCAGCCACTTCACGGCCGGCGGCATCATGATGGGATATTGGAATCGCGAATCTCTATAATATCTTCCCATATTCACCACAAGTGATACCACTTCTTCTCTTGAACAGCTTCGACAGGCGCATCGCTCTCTTGCGGTTCCTCAGGTTCCGCGGCCATATCTTTTCTTAAACTGAAGGTCACCGAATATTCGGGAAGCGTCCCGAAGTAGCGCGTTGTCTCGAATGGGAGATATGAGGGGAACCTGACGGAGATGGTATGAACCTTTTCCCTTTGTATCTGAACCGAGCCCACAACCATCTCATTGCCGACGTACCGAGAATACTTCGGGCGGCTCGTGTATCCGAAAAAAGCGTCATCCACGTAAATCTCCCCCAGCGTCCTTGTCTCCTCCGGCAGAGTCTCGACGTTTTCCAACACAAGATACACCGCGGTCGTGGCCGCCGCTCCTTTTTCTGTCCCGGGAATCCGCCAGCCGGTCAGATTCGAGCACGCGGTTGCAACGCTCAACAGGAGAGTGAGCGGTAACAAAACGAATTGGAAGAGAACGCTTTCTCTTTTCACTGGATCACGAGCCCCTTTATTATCTCATCTGAAATCTGGAAGTGCCGTTGTGGCTTTGACCATAGGGGCGACCCGGCGGGTCGCCCGATAAGGGCGCTGTTTCACGTCGCGGCCTTGCCGCACTACACCTTACTGTATTTCAGTGTAATCAAAAGCCGAGCCCTTTTCAACCTCAATGGCCGCCGCCCGTGCTTTCAGGAAAGACTTCGTGTGCGTGCCGAATCCTCTTGCTGATCGGCGGGTGTGAATATAGAAGGATTTCCACGAGCCGGCTTGGCTCAAACTCGGAGAGGTTCTGCCGGCCCAGCTTGGCCATCATCGAGATGAAGGCGCGGGGATTACGGGTCACCCTGAGCGCGAAGTCATCGGCACTCCGCTCGAGTCGTCTGGTAAAGCCGTTGATAATCGGCAGGAAGACCAGGGAAACCCCGCTGAAGACCAGCACGAGAAGCGGAAATCCCGCAATGTCGGCGACGCCGCGCAAGCCGAAAGTGTTCGAAAAAGCGTTCAGGACGAGGTAGGTAATGTAGAATCCGAGGAAGAAGATGAATGATTGGAAGATGAGCCCTTTCCAGATATCCGCATGTGTGTGATGACCCAGTTCATGGGCAAGCACGACCTCTATTTCATCGCGCCGATACCGCTCGAGAAGGGTGTCACCCAAAATGATTCTGCGCGTGTTGCCGAGCCCAACCAATGCCGCGTTCGCCGCCCGAGTCTTGCGGCTCATATCCATCTCATAGACTCCTTCTACCCGCGTCCCTACCTTCTCGGACAGAGCAAGGATGCGCCGCTTCAACTCTTCATCCCTCAGTGGAATGACCTTATAGAAGATCGGCAGCAGCACGACGGGCGCAAGGACGGTCATGATGACGGCGAACAGGACGAACAGCAGCGCCCCGATCGCCCACCACGTATTTGGATAATTCCGGAGCAGCCAGTAGACCACCTCAACAAGTGAGACCCCGATCACAAAATTTACCAGCAGGCCCTTCACCTGGTCCCACGCCCATCCTCGGAGATTCTGAGTCGATTGGCCGTATTTATGCTCCAAGACATAGCTGCCGTAGAAATCGAGCGGCAACCCGATCAGCTCGAAGAGAGCGCCCGTTACGGCGACATACAGCAGAACCACAACCCACGGATTCCGGGACGCTGATTCAACACCGCGCGCCACGGCCGGCGAAGCGCCTGAAAAAAAGAAGAGAACAAGAAAGAGAAGACCCACCGCCAGTTCGATCACAAAGAGGCGCCGCTTCTCGCGGTTATATGTTTTCGCCTTCTCGTTTTCCTGCTCTAGCGGAATTCCATCCTCTTCTTTTCCGTTCTTCTCCGTCTGTTCTCCGGACGCCTCGCTATTTGTCATTGGGGACAAGCCTCAAATGTGGATTCCGCTGCAAAACCCCTTTTGGTAGGGCCGAATTCATTCGGCCGGTCTTGAATGTGCGAGTAACTTCGCATTTACCACGGCAGAAGTGAAACCAAAAAATGGACTTTTACAGCAGAAAAAATGCCAACAGACGGGCAGGTTTAAAACCTGCCCGTAGCGCCGCCAAAATTTTCCGCAGACTACATCTCCTGCAGGCCCGGCCCAATTTCCGGATCGATCATCACGTTCACGCAGGCGGGCAGGCCGGAATCGAGCGCGCGCTGGATCGCCGGTCCGATATCCTGCGGCCGCTCGACGAATTCTCCGTGGCCGCCCATCGCTTCTATTATCTTGTCATATCTTCGCGGGGCAAGCCTGCATCCGACGGTGATTCCCTTCCTGTTCCTCAGCGGGCGCTCGATCATTCCCCAGCACGCGTCGTTGCCGATGACGGCGACAAACGGGACGTTGTGACGCAGCGCCGTGTCGAATTCCATCAGGGTGAGCCCGAAGCTGCCGTCGCCGGTGGTAACGATCACCTTTTTCTCCGGATGAGCCAGCTTGGCGGCTATCGCGTAGGGAATGCCGACGCCGAGACACCCGAAGATCGAGGATACCAGCGAGATGAATTGGCCGGGGCCGACGGCCGGAAGCGCCAGATTGCCCCAGACGCACATATCGCCGCCGTCCGTGCAGAGGATCGTGTTCTTATCGATGAACGGCGTGATCTCTCTGCACAGCCGCAGCGGATGAATGGGGATCTGATCGGATGTAAACATCGGCTCGAACATCTGCCGCATCTGCTTGCGCGCCTCTTTAAGCTGCGCCGCCCATTCGTGAAACGATACCTTCTTTACACCGCTGATGAATTGCCGCAGAACAAGCTTCACATCGCCCGCGATGCCGACGTCGGGCGTGCGGCCGGTGCACAGCTCCGCCGGCTCGATGTCCACTCTGATCATCTTGAGCGACTGCGGGAGGAACTGCGCGTTGAAGGTGAACCCGAAGCGCGTGCTCAACATGATCAAAAGATCGCTTTCGTTCAGCGTATTGCGGAACGAAGGATCGAACGTGAAACCCGGCCCCATGCACAGGGGGTGATCGTCGGGAACCGAGCCGCGCGCCGAACTGCGCGTATAAACGGGGATTCCCGTTTTCTCGACGAATTCCTGCAGTTCCTTGTATGCTTGCGACCACCAGATGCCGCCGCCGGCTATGATGACCGGTTTTTTCGCCTTCGCGATCAGAGCAAGCGCCCGTTCCACCTCGCTGGGATTGCCTGCCGGTGGGGATTGCATCCGGTGGCAATCGGGAAGATAGACGGAATCGGCATCGACCTCGCCGAATGCCTGATCCATCGGGATCTCGATGAAGGCGGGACCGGGCCGGCCGCCGGTTGCATGCCTGAGCGCCATCCCCATATATTCCGGGATGCGGTTGCCCTGGTAAACCGTGCGCGCGAACTTGGTCATCGGCTTGACGACGTCGATCTGGTTGAAATCCTGAAGCGCTCCCGTATCGAATTCGTGAATCGAGGCGTGACCCGCCATCGCCAGGATCGGCGTGCCCCCCGCAAAAGAATTCGCGATTCCGGTCAGCATGTTGGTGAAGCCGGGACCCGCGGTCCCGATACAGACCCCCGGTTTTCCCGTCGCGAGCGCCCATCCCTCGGCCATATGAGCAGCCGACTCCTCGTGGCGCACGTCGATCACACGGATGCCTTCCTCGACACAGCCCTCCATAATTGGATAGATATGACCGCCGACCAGCCCGAACAGAAATTTTACGCCGTCATTCTTTAACACCCGCGCAGCCAGCGCGCCGCCCGTCATCTTCGACATGATACAAATCCTTTCGTTTACAGGTTCAAAGGGGCACTTTCAATTCGAGCCACCATTATATCAGATTCCCCCAAAACCGCGGACGGGCTAAATTATCTCTGGGAAAGCAATGGAAAAGGAGCATTCACATCCGCTGATTTCGCAGATTTTCATTGATTAAAGACGAAAAATTCTTCTCTCCCGCACCGTAGGGGCGACGGATAAAGGCAAGAGAGGAAGTTAGAAGGACGCGGCTGGCGCCGCGTATCTTGGATTCCTGCTTCCGCAGAAATGACAAAAGGACTTACCCGCGCATGACCTTGCGCGATTTGTAGCCGGTTCGCGTGCGCTCGGCTTTCTCGAGTTTCTCATCGACGAGCTCGCGGCGGATCTCGACGCCGTGGTACAGAAACGATTTCTGCACGAAGTCGAACTGCCTCTCGATCGCCTCGCGAGCCGATTTGTACCCGTGCACGAGCGCCAGATCCATCAGCTTGCGCGATGCATTGAGCGGATTGTGGAACATGGTCGGATCTTCCGGATCGGGCTCGATCATGATGATCGTCACTTGCGGGTTCTCCGATTTGTAGCTCTCGATCTTTCTCAGCAGTATCTGGTGGAGGATGCTGCGGTATGACTGCTCCAGGATGCCGAGCGGACCGAAATCCTTCATGAGGCCCGGCTTTTTGCTGATGAACGGCACCAATGGATTGACGCAGATGATCAGGTCGGCGCCGTGCTCGATCGCGATATCGAGGTTGGCGGCATTGCAGATGGCGCCGTCCACGTAATAGCGTCCGCCGACATGGACCGGGCTGAACGTGAGCGGGAGAGCGGTTGAAGCCTCGACCGCCTTGGAGATGGACACCTTCATATCGCCCGCCTCGCCGAACACGCGTCTCTCGGTTGTGTCGAGGTCGGTCGCGATTATGTAAAGCTCCGTTCCGCGTTTTTTCAACTCGCGAAAGCTGTTGGTCCCTCCGGCGTCTTCCAGCACGTTTTCGAGGAACACCCTGATGCGATCGGCCGAAAGAAAGCTGGTCATGAAAAAGCTGGAAAGAAAAAGCGGGATATCTTTGTTGGGCTCGTTCCAGAAATCTATCAAGCCGCGATACAGGTTGGGCAGAAAAGAAGTCACCTTACCTACAAATTCGGAGACGTTCGGATAATAAATTTGCGCCCATTCGAGCCGCCGCCGTTCGAGCATCATGCGAAACGGGATTTTGTTGGCCGCGCAGGCCGCGACAAATGCGCCCGCGCTGATGCCCATGTAGATATCGAAGTCGCGAATCCCGTAATCGTAGAGGGCTCGGACCGCTCCGAACTCGATGAATCCGCCCAGTATGCCGCCGCCCTCGAGCAGCAGCGCCGTCTTCCCCTTCCCCCGACGCTGCGCCAGCAGCATATCCGCGAATTCGCCGGCGCATTCGACCTTGTCACAGTAGAAGTCGACGCCTCCGACGCGGCCCCACGTGTACGGCGGCACGGAAGGGTCGTCATTAATCAGGCCGATACGGCCGCTGTAGGACTTGCGCAGATTCTTGAGGGAGGCCATGAGCCTTGATGCGCCGTTGCCGGGAAACAGGAGAAGAATCCCGTTCAGATAATAGGTGAGAAATGAGTGAGCCGACTCGAAATCGGTGCAACTGAGGATTTCCAGTTTGGCGTTTCTTTTTTTGGCGGATTCGCGAAGGATTTTCTGGACGTGCAGAAGCTTTCTGGAATTCTCTCCGACAAGAAGCAGCCGGGCGGAATGGTTCAGGTTCAGCAGTTCCTTTCGCTCCATATCGCCTCTGTTCCTCGGAAGTCTCCGGCGCTTACTGATGATTCTAACATGCGCAGAAATGGCTTGTAAAGCCGGGAATAGTGTTAATCTCGGGGCGGGAAACGCATCTCAACATATTTGAACACGAGCAACCCGCATAGGACGCACGTCCGGGGCATCTCCTTTGAACTATCCGCAGTGCCGGACTTGTCGGACCCGGCGCGCTTGAGGCAATCAAGGCGCACAAGAAGATTTGATGCATCCGCTCTTCAAGCGAGCTGCTGTGATAAAATGAATGGCGGCCGTTCTGGCGGCCGCCATTGAGCAAAGAGGGGGACCTGATACTTCATGTATTCAGAGAAAACCGCGCCCATGCGGATTGTGAACATCGAGGAATGCCTGTACTGCGTTTATTATCAGGCGCTCGGATGCGCCGGGAGCCTCAAGTTCTGCACGTATCTGAACGTCCTTCTCGAACACGGCTCCGGCACTCCCAGGTGCCGGCATATGGCGCCAATCGAGGGCGCCGACCGGCCGATCAGCGGTTGAAAACCAGCCGCGTGATAGTATGCGGGTCATCAAGGAAGAATGGTCCGCGCTCGGTCATGCCTTCGATCGTGCCAAAATCGGCATTTATAATCGTTTCGATTTCACGCCCGTCAGTCAAAGTGATAACCGCGGGCACTACGTACATGATTCGCGGTATGTCCTCAGTTTTCTTGGAAATCCAACCTGTTTGGCGAATCTCTTGTACGGTCTCAATCGGGATCTCGACCCTTGCCGACGCTTTTTGAACAATGAAGCTATCGATCGGAAGACCGAAGTGGTTACGAATGACGAAATCATGAACGGTGACAACCATCGGGCCGGTGCAGAGCGTTCCCGGATGGTACAGCGCTGCCGGCATAACGGCGCGGTCCAGGGTGAGCGTGATCGTTCTCGCGTTTCCCTGCTCGCCTCGCGCGGCGGAAGTAAATCCTGCCAGCAGTGCCAGGACGAGCAGCAACATGAGACCAGCCTTAACAGTCCGTATCATCGATTTCCTCCAATCAGGTGGTTTGGCTTCAGGGCGGAAACGTTTCCTTTATCTGCTCAAAATCTTTATTTCTATACGTCTATTCTCCGAACGTCCTTCGGGCGTCTCGTTTGAGGCGATCGGCTGCGATTCACCGAATCCGCGCGTTCCTACTCGTTCGGGATCAATTCCCTGCGAGACCATGAATGACTTGGCGGATTCCGCGCGTTTCTCCGAGAGCACCTGGTTGAATGCGTCCGACGCGATATTGTCGGTATGTCCTTGAATTTCAACCTTCAAGCCGGGGTTCTCTTTCATGACGCCGGCGTTCTTCTCGAGCACCTCGACGAACTGGGGTTTGATGTCCCATTTGTTGTAGTCGAAATTGATGCCCTTGATCACCCAGCATCCCATCGAGTTCACCGTAGCGCCCGCTGGTGTCTCGGGGCAGCGATCCTGGTAATCGGGAACTCCGTCGCCGTCCGAATCGAGCGGGCAGCCGAACTCATCGACAGCCACACCGGCGGGAGTATCCGGGCAGCGATCCTTCCAATCGGGAACGCCATCGCCGTCGGCATCGCCCTCGACGGGAGCGGCCGTTTCAGTCGGTTCAGACTCCGGCAGTGACGCTCGAGCCGAGCGGTTAAATGCGAGATAGGTAACCGTATGCGGGTCCGCCACAAATATTTCTCCGAGATCGGTCATGCCTTCGACCGTTCCGAAATCGGCGTTCATCAACGTGTCGAATTCTGTCCCGTCAACCAGAACCATATGGACCGGGACAACATAGGCGATCCGCGGAATATCTTTCGTGTTCTTCCTAATCCATCCGGTCTGCCTTATTTCGCTGACCGTTCCAATGGGAATCTCGGTACGGGCCGAAGCGGTCTGAATCCAGAACCCGTCAATCGGTTCGCCGAGGTAGTTCCGGATGGCGAAATCAAAGACCGTGACCGTTTCCGAATCCGTCCAGAACAGGCCGGGGTGATAAATGCTCACCGGCATCACTCGCCGATCCAAAGTAACGGTAATCGATTCGGCGCCTCCCTGGCCGGCGACTGCTTCCATCTGCATGCCGGCAGTCAGCGTCAGCGAAAGTACAAGCATAAGGACTGCATGCACGACCTTCATTGTCACGATTCCTCCCATCAAACGGCCTATGTCGAGTATCTTTTTCCCGCAAAGTAGCACGAAGCATACCATTGAAAGAAAAACAGGCCAAACAGCGGGCTTTCTCGCCCTTATAAGTCTCTGTAACAATTTGGTTTAATCCTATTTTGACAATTCTTTCACAATGCTGGATTATGTTGTCTTCAACAGGAGGCTCATCGGCAAAAAAATGCGCCGGCAATTTACATTTTTGTTATATGAGAGGGGATTTAGGTGCAGCATCCGCCCGTTTTTCCCGTTTCCCGTATTGTCCCGAAAAAAAAGCGCCCGCCCCCTCAAAGCCTTTCTCAAAAGATATTCATCTTATTGGCTGTAACCCGCGTCACAGCGATTCCGCAAACCGGGTGGGGAATTCCCACATAAGTTCTTGAGTTGCCTTAAGTAATCCCACCAGCAGATTTCTTGAGCAAAGTCGCGATCA
>QZKU01000083.1 GCA_003598085.1 Candidatus Abyssobacteria bacterium SURF_5 | reverse complement strand
AAACACCAAAGCTATCACTCAGAAGAAAAAGAACAAAAGCCGCCCTCGATCAAACTTTCCTACAGAAATTACTCGGAATTTAGATGCGTAAGCCCTGCGTTTTCACATGCGCCCCATTGACGGCGATATGAAAATCTGTTATAATTATTAAAAATTCTGTCCTCGAAAGGGAGCCCCAGCCGGCATGCACAAAGGTTTAACTTCTTCTCTTCTGTTCGCTTCATTCCTGTTTGTCCATCCGTTTTCGGCTGATGCGGATCTTGTAAAATTAAAGAGCGGCCAGGTCCATAAGGGAGCGGTCACGGCTGAAGAGGAAGATCGAGTGCAGTTAAAACTCGAAGGAAGCGGCGTGCGAATCTGGTTTCAAAAGGACCAGATAGCGGCACTCGAAAGGGATTCGAAAAAGGCAGACGACCCGCCGAAAGAAGATCCGCAATCGGAACAGGAACCCAACACGGAAGGTCTCAGCGAAGATGTGGTGCGCGCGCGCGAGCTTCTTGAAAAACTACGTGCTCAGCCCGAGTTGGCGACAACCAATCGCAACAAACCGCGATCTGAAAAGAATTCGGTTTCGCCCGAGGATGCGGCTCCCTTGGCGCCCGCTGGCAACGATGCCGAAATAGAGAAGTTGATCGATCAGTTGCGGAATGGAAAATATTACGACCAATTGAGCGCGTGCAAGAAATTAGGAGACCTGGGGGCTGAGGCGGCTATCCCGCATCTGATCCACTACCTTGATGATGAGAACTTCACGATTCGTCAGGAGTCCAATCGATCGCTCATAAAGATTACCGGCAATGATTTCGGGTTTGACCCAAAAGCGAATCGAAATGTGCGACTATGGACGATAGATAAATGGAAGCAATGGTACGAAGAAGAGAAAACAAAGAATGCGGGTTTTAATTTAAAGTGGTTCAGATAAAGCTTCCTTTTTCGTTTCACGTCCCGGCACCCCCTCAGATGTCTTGCTCGAACAACTCGCCGAACGAGTTCTCGCCATATAGAAAGCAGTGATTTACTGTCACAACGTCTTCAGGATCTGCAGATCCATGAAAACCTTTTGGCACAATGTACCGATCCCTCCCGTAAATGCCGCCTGTGTTCCATCACCGCCTGAGTTTCCAAATTGAGAGGAGCATGGCTCATGGAATTGTACGACGACCTGTTTCAGGAGTTAAAAAACGAAGCTGTTTTGCTGCCGCCGCAAGTCGGCACTCCTTCGGCCCTGCGGGGATTTCAACTGCAGGGTCAATTGGTTCAGCCAGTCTGGCGCCGAAAGGATTACCTGACCGATACCTGGTGTCACATCAATCTTGCGCGCGCGAAGCGCCCCTTTGCCGCGCCCCAGCTGGCGCCGTCGACTGATTCGACTTGTTTCCTCTGTCCCGGCAACGAAGGCGCAACTCCGCGGGATGTCGAAACAAGCGGAGATACCTTGCGGATTGGTGATGCTCAATGGAGCCTGAGAGCATTCCCGAATCTTTATCCCTGGCTGATTCATCATGGAAACATCGTCGAGAGCCCGCAGCATAAACTGAGCTTGAAGGATATCGACGAGGAGGAACAGTTTCTGGCGCTGCAGGCTATTCAGGGCATCTGCCAAAAATATGAAGAGGCAGATCTTCATCCCATGGTTTTCAAGAATCAAGGGTGGGGCGCGTCAACAGCTCATACTCACTGGCAGTATGGAGCGCTCCCCTATCTGCCCAAGCGCATTGAACACGAGCGCACCCGCTCCAAAGTGTTCGCGGAAAAATGGAAGATGAATGTATTCGATGCAATCCTTTCATGCGAACGCGACATCGGCAAACGATTTGTGACAGAGGACGAAGTCTTTGGCTGTGTAGCGCCATTTTCTCCACGGACAAATTATGAGGTGTGGTTAATAGCGAAGGAGAAAGTGTCTTCGCTGGCTGAGGCAAGCAAAGAGATGCTAGGTGCGCTGTCGAAGATGATGGTGCGCTTGTTTCATGTGTTGTATCATCACGTGCATATCGATAGTTTATGCGCCGTCTGTCATCAGATCAAGGATGAACCGGATTACCGTTTTCATCTGGAAGTGCTGCCTTTCAAGCATTGGGCCGGCGCCGAGCGCGGTTTTGAAGAGTATGTTGTGGAAGTTACACCGGAAGATGTTACATCCTTTCTGCGAGACCATCTCTTGTAGCAGATCGGATGTGATCTATACGTGAAACCGGAATTTGACGATGTCTCCGTCGGCAACCCGGTATTCCTTCCCTTCGAGTCGCAGGTCTCCGGATTCCTTCGCGAGGTGCGTTGACCTTATTTTGTTGAATGCCTCAAATGGTATCACTTCGGCCCGAATAAATCCGCGTTCCATATCGGAATGAACCTTGCCCGCCGCCTGGAGCGCGCTTGTGCCGGCGGGAATTGACCATGCCCGGATTTCTGTATCCCCGGTTGTGAAAAACGATATGAGCTGCAGGTGTCGATAAACCTCTCTTATAAGGCGCTCAGTGCCGGCTTTTTTCAACCCGAGTTCCTCAAGAAACAATGACTGTTCTTCCGGCGCCAATTCGGAGATCTCTGCCTCAATCCTGGCGCAGTACTGCATGACGGAATAGCCCTTTCCCGCGGCAAAGTGGGCGACCTCGGGGTAACCCTCTTTGCCGATGGCGGATTCGGAAATGTTCAGCAGCATCAGCGCGGGCTTTTTCGTCAAAAAATTGAATCCGGCAATGGTAGCCTGCTCCGCCTCCGAAAGTTGCAGGAGTCGAAGCGGTTTATTCTGGTCCAAAAATGCTTTTATTCGCTGCAGCACGTTCTTTTCCAAGCCCTCCGAGTGTTCCTTTTGCATCCTCTCCAATCGCTTCTCAACCTGGATCAGATCGGCCAGCATCAATTCTGTCTCGACATGTGCTGCATCTCGAGTTGGATTCACTGAATCAAGGGGATGAACCACCGATGGGTCCTCGAATGCGCGCACCACTATAAGCAGGGCGTCAACCGCGCGTATTTCATTGACTACCTGCTGACTGAGCGCCGCCCCCTTGTGATCGATTCGCCCGGGGTCGAAATCCATGAAATCAATATCCGCATGAACGATCTTTGGCGGTTTCAGGAGTTCCGCGAGCCGATCAAGCCGGTCATCGGGTACTTTTACATTCGTCAGGTGTATACCCTGGATTGAGGTCTCATGCACCCCGCCGGAGAGGCTGCGAAAGACGGTCGATTTGCCCGATTGCGGCAAGCCGATCAAAGCCACTTTCATGGTGCTCATCGCTTTCCTCGGTTTGTTTCCTTCCGCGTCGAATGACCGTATTATAGTTTGAACGGGGGGGTATGCGCAAGCGCCTGCCTTTTCTTTGCGGGCGGAAATTTCTTGCTCGCGGCAGCGTAGGGGCACATACTATCGTTGTAGAAGATTCAAGAAAAAATACTACTTATATGACCCGAGTCAGGCAAACCTCTGTCGCAGAACGGGCGGAAAAGACTTGATGGACGACAACGGATTCAATCTGGCAAGCGGACTTCAGCCGGACAGCAGGAAGCAGTTGTTAGAGGTTTCGGTTTTTCTTTTTTTGATTTTTCCTTCTCTCATCATTTCCCTCCTCGTCTCGCAGCGTCAAATGATGGATTTCCCTGTGCTGGCCGTGAGCGCGATCCTGCGCGATCTCGCCCTTATGGCTCTGGTATTCTACTTCATCTGGTCAAATGGTGAACCGATGCGCCGCATTGGATTCACGTATAGAAATGTCCGGACCGAGGTCGTGCTTGGGGTTGTTCTTTATGTTCCCTTCCTCCTCCTGATTTCGGCGCTGCAGAATGTCCTCATAGAAGCCGGCCTATCCGCTCCTCCGGAATCGCTCCCTGCCTACCTCAAACCTGAGGGAGTTGGCGAGTATTTTTTGGCACTCGTGCTGGTTACAGTCGTGGCCGTCTCGGAGGAGGTAATCTTTCGCGGCTATTTAATCCTGCGGTTTGCGAATGTGACGGGAAATCTTCTCCTGGCGGCCCTCCAGTCCGCTGTCATCTTTTCACTGGGACATGGATATGAAGGTAGTGCGGGAGTTGTGTCCGTGGGAGCCATGGGGCTGATTTTCGCGGGTGTCTACCTGTGGCGGATGAGTCTTGTCGCCCCGATTGTGATGCACTTCTTGCAGGATTTCATAGGGATCATCGTAGCACCACTTTTTACCTGAAGATGCGGCATATTTCCGCTTACGATAGTTGGCTTCACGAGGAACACGACGGCAAAACGTTTCTCAAGCCATGTTCCTGGAAGGAGTCGGAATCATGAATGAAGTCGTTCGCTATGCACCTGGCCAGCCCGGCGTTCCTCATCGTTCGATGTCAGGCGGGAAGAGCGGGGTTGGCGCGGCCCTCAACCCACAGAGTCGGGTGTGGTTCACCATCGGCCATGGCATTTTGAACGAGATTTATTATCCAGACCTCGATCGGGTATGCACAAAAGGCATGGAGTTTCTCATCTCGGACGGGAAGGAATTTTTTTCTGAAGAGCAAAAGGATACATATTCTGAGATGAAACTGCTCGACGACGGAGTGCCTGCGTACCGGGTGATCAATACCTGCTTGCAAGGCAGGTATCGAATCGAGAAGGAGATATTCTCTGACCCGTGCCGGGAAGTTGTCCTGCAGCATATTCGGTTCATACCGCTGATGTATTCTTTATCAGAATACCGTCTGTTTGCCCTGTTGACGCCTTGTCTGGACAACGCGGGAGACGATGATACAGGCTTTTGCAGCGAATACAAGGGAGTTCCAATGCTGTTTGCAGAGCGCGATCATGCAGCCCTTGCGCTCGGATCCTCGGCGCCTTGGTTGCATTGTTCTGTCGGTTTCGTCGGAGTCTCAGATGGCTGGCAGCAAGTACATGAGCATAAACGATTGCAGTGGAATTACGGCCGGGCTGAAAATGGATACATTGCTCTGACGGGAGAAGTTGACCTGCAGGCCTCCAACGGGAGTTTTATTCTCGCAATCGGATTTGGCAGGTCCTTCCTCGAAGCTGCACAACGTGTGCGCGCCTCACTCCTGTGCAACTATGATTCCGCAAAGGAGCAATACACCAGTGAGTGGCGCCGGTGGCAAGAGACCCTGCGCCTGCCGTCTCACTCTGGTGACCAAAAACGCCTCGCATCGATGAGCGCAGCCATTCTTCGCATTCACGAGTCGAAAGAGCTGCCGGGCGGCTCCATCGCAAGCCTCTCGATACCATGGGCATTTACCGGAGGCAAGAATGATCTCGGAGCGTACCATCTGGTCTGGCCGAGGGACATGGTCCAATCAGCCGGAGCCCTCCTTGCGCTTGGCGCACGGGATGATGCGCGCCGCGCGCTTCTTTACCTGCAGGCAACACAGGAGCGGCAGGGACATTGGCCACAATGCATGAGGCTTGACGGCACTCACTACTGTGACGGAACTGAGGCGGCTGAGGCCGCCTATCCCATCCTCCTGGCGGAACTGGCGCGAAGGGAAGAGGCGCTGGAGCCGCAGGACCTGACAAGACTGTGGCCGATGATAAAGCGGGCTGCAGGCTTCATCGCGCGTACCGGACCCGTTAACGAGGTTGAGCGGTGGGAGGAAGAGGGCGGTTACTCCCCGTTAACACTTGCGATTAGGGTCGCCGCGCTCCTGGCGGCCGCTGATTTTGCCGAGATCAATAGCGAACCGGTGATCGCGGCCTATCTGCGCGAGACGGCTGACTGGTGGAATGCCAACCTCGAACGGTGGACGTACGTAAAGGATGATGAACTGGCACGGCAGAGTGAAGTCAGCGGCTACTACGCACGATCGGCTTCGCCTTGGAAAGCGAATCCGTCTGCTGCGCCTGCAGACTTCTCCACAGATTCTCAGGCTGCCGACAAAGACGTTTCGCCCGCTGCGCATGTCTCCGCTTCCGACGCGCTTGCTCTCGTTCGGTTCGGCCTCCGCATGCCGGACGACCGCCGCATCGTTGACACCCTGAAAGTCGTTGATGCCCTTTTGAAGGTCAGTGCTCCGCAGGGGCCGCTCTGGCGCAGATTCGCGAGGGACACCTACGGCGAGAATGAGGACGGGAGCGCGTTTGCCGGCAATGGGAAGGGCCGATTGTGGCCGTTGCTTGCCGGTGAGCGAGCTCATTATGAATTGGCGGCCGGAACGCGCGAGGCGGCCGAAAGTCTATTGAGGACACTGGAGGGATGTGCAGGTGGCGGAGGAATGCTTCCCGAGCAAATATGGGATAGCGCAGACATTCCGGAAAGTGAGTTGTACTTTGGAAAACCGACGGGCTCGGCCATGCCTCTTGTGTGGGCGCACGCCGAATGCCTTAAGCTGCATCGTTCTCTCCAGGACAATCACGTATTCGATCTGCCCTCACAAACAGTTCAGCGCTATTTGACATCTCGCACCGACTCCGTTTTCGCTCACTGGAAGAAGAATAACAAGATACGCGTGATGCGTCCAGGAAAAGATTTACGACTGGAATTACTTGCCTCTGCGGACGTACGCTGGAGCAGCGATAATTGGAAATCGATTAACGATTCTCTTACCCGCGAAACCGGCGTGGGCATCTGGGTAGTCGAGTTACCGGCCGCTCGACTACCCGCAAATACGGTGGTACGTTTCACCTTTTACTGGATTGACGAGAGGCGGTGGGAGGGGAAGGATTTTGAGGTCACTATCGCTGATGAAGAAAGCTGACAGCAGCCTTTTTCCGTCTTGACATACGCCGATTGCGGGATTATAATTTCATGGGCATAAGCGCGGAGCCGGGGACCCATCATGGAGCACAGCCGCAAAATACGGGTCGTAACTCAGCGGGGCACTTTTTATCTGGATGTCGATGGAAGACCAGATGGCGCAGACCCGGTCCTGCCTGAATATCTAAAACGGAAAAAGGAAGCGCAGGGGGTGGGCATTTTTGTGCTCGATGATTCAGATGTCCAACGGCTCAGCGAAGAAGCTTTCCTGTACCGGCTGAGAAGGGAGTACTTCTTCAAGATAGGCGATTATGCCCGATCCGTCCGGGATGTAAATATCGGAGTCCAGATCATCGACCTGATCACTGCCCATGCGTCTAACCCCGAATTGTGCCTGTTTTTCCTCCAGTTCCGCCCCGACCAGGAGATTTTTCGAAGAACTGCCGAAGCAAAGCTTGCCATAAAGCAGAAAGACTATCTGCTCGCTCGTCAAAGAATAGAGCTGGCTGCCGGTTTCCTGCAGGAAATTGCGCGTGTTCATCCTGATACTTTCCCTGAGGCATGGCTGGAGACCCGCCTCCAACAGCTCAAGAAGGTGTATGACGAGGTCGGTGAAACGTGGGAGAACGATCTCTCTCCGTTGAGGAATTCGCCGCCGACGCTCGAGGAACAACTGAGAGTCGCGATCGCGGCGGAAGAATATGAACGCGCCGCTGAAATCCGGGACCGTATTCGGAGGAGAGACTCGTCGGCAAGCCGGTAAAAAACGGACAAAAGCAAAAATTGCGTGAAACCTGCGGGTTCCACGCAATTTTTCCTTTGGTACCTAATGGCCCAGCTTCGCTATGTCTTGCGCTTTTTCCTGAACATCTTGTCGAAATAATCTTTTGAATCGATCAGGTGCAAGTCTATATTGATGAAATCTTGAATTTCTTCCCGCGAAATAGGGGCGGCATCCTGGTTTACGATTGACGGCAGAATGCGTTTCCTTCGTGAGGAACCGCCTTTTCGGCGGCCGCGCAGCTTGGGTTCTGATTCAATTCCACCGCTTTCGATCAATTCGTCAACTTTTACGGCGATCATCTCGACGATAGTCTCGAGCAGATGATGTTTTTTCTCCTCGGCAGTTCCCTCGGTGATTATTTCCTTATCGAGCGGCATTACTGTTCCATCATAAAGCAATACCATTTCACTGCAGCGAGGGCATGGACCGACAACTATTGACCCCAATGGAGGAGCCATAATCTGACCCGTCGTTTTGCAGAACGGGCACTGGACCTCTATGACTGGGAACATCCTTGCACCTCCTTGCAAGCGACGATCTGTTGATTCAACGTGCATATCGGCCGTCGCAGATTTCTCAGATTTTTGATTCTTCGGATATAAATTAAGCAATTGTTGTGCCAGAACAATCTTCCCAAATCGGCGACTTGTCTTCCTACTTCTATTTTAGCTAAAAATGAATGAAGATGTTACCCCTGCTTGCTTCTGAGCCCAGAATAGCAGCAAACAGAGAGTAAAAGGATCAAATGAGGCCGGTGAATCAGATACAGCCATTAAATTCAGGGAATCGGGGGCGACCTGCTGGGGTCAAAGGGGCGGCTGACGATGTGCGCTGAAAGAGAAGGAAAAACCGGCAAAAAGTGTCAAAACAGGCAAATTTAGACGCGCAGGTAAGGTTGCAAATGCCTCAGATGGTATCTTCCGGAGCGCACTTTTATGGCGTCAGCGCCAAATTTGGCAAGCTCATCGGGCACCTGGAAAACTCCGTTAATTGGTTTCTTTCCAGTTGTACGCAAAGCCGTCCTTCTGAGCCTTTTTGCACGGAGAATATTGCGGGTTCCCACAGGATCATAATCGAAGCATACTGTTTTCTCCGGGTCCCGCAGAAATTCGATTGCCAAGCCTATGGATATATCGCGCAAGTGGTTTAGATAATCCTGCTGAACTTGCCAGCGGGAGTTCCTTTCCACAAATTCACACGCCTGGCGCCATCGATCAAAGTCGGTCAGGTTCAGCACCCTGACGTACATCTTTTTCTTCGCCCTCAGGGAAACGATCTTCTTCTTAACTGCATTCTCGAGGGAGAGATCGTTCGCATGATTTTGAGCCTCCACCACCCGTCGCGCCAGTTCCCAATATCCCGCATCCACTTGCGTATCGGCTCTGTATTCCCAGTAGATGTGTCCAAGGCGCTTGGTAGTCGAAGTCAAGTAAAGCTGATTTGGAATATAGAAGTTGTGGGCGCCGATATCAGCCGCCAAATGGGCCAAGTAGCCATAAGAAAAGGATTTTGTGGGGGCGGACTCTGCGGCGGCCAGCATCTTTATGCCGACCGACCAGTTATGACAGTGATCGTCGCGCCGCCGATGTCCTTTGCCGATGAAAAAGTCGGCGCTGATGCAGCCGTAGAGGAAATCGTACGGAAAAGCCTTCAGCAGTTGTGCAATTGAAGGAAGAAGGAGGTGGAGATGGTCGAGAATGTATGCCCCTTTAACTATGTGGATACCGGGTCCCCAGGCAAACGCATCGCCCGAAAGAAAAATCAGCCAGGAAACGACCAGCAGGGCAAAATTGCCCACTTTTAGTGCTTTTCCGGCAGTTTTTACCCACCGACTGTTGCTTCTCATACTTCTTATTATCCGACAGGAGGAACTACAAACCTATGTCCCGGCCTGCGAACTACAAAAACGGGAACAGGAGATTTTCTCAACACTTTCTCAGCCGTGCTGCCCAAAAGTACGCTCTCAATCCCTGTGCGGCCCCGCGTGCCCATGACGATCATATCGATGCCTTCATCCTGAGCAAATTTGATAATCTCGGCAAACGGTTTGCCTTGCCGATAGGCCACTTTGTAGTTCAGCGTTCCCAGAATATCTTCAGTCGACGCCGACTTCAACTCTTGTTGGACAAGTTCATTTGTCTGCCGTTCGAGTTCTTTTTCGGTCGCGCCCATCTTAAACAGACCCGGCATTCCCAGAGGCAGCTCGATAACATGTAAAATATACAACTTCGCCTTGTAATCCACGGCGAAAGAAACCGCAAAACTTGCCGCATACGCCGAGAAATCCGAGAAATCGGTCGGCAAAAGAATTTTATTTAATTTGATCATCAAACCGGCTCCAGTATCAGTTAAGTATAGCATAAACTGAGGCAGTTTCAAAAAAGCATACACAAAGCAGCGTTTTCCACTCAAAAGATTTCTTACCTGATCTTGGCAGCAACAGCAAAAGGCTCACGGGATGTACGTGCGAGTCCCTGAGTCTTCGTTTGTTGGGTTGTCGGGGGGAATATTCTTTTTCTGATCCTGCGAGGCAAGCACGTATTCACGAATTCTGGGAAATCAATCAGCGGGCTTTTTCATCTTCCGCAAAATCATCGCACCGGTCTCGGTTTGAAAGCCGTCATATTGAAAGGAGGGAAACTCTTCTTTCCACATTTTGATGATCGCAACATTATCTTTTCTAGCTCCTCACAAGAATTTGTGGGTTAATTGTGGCATAGGAAGGTCTCCGAGCACGTGATAAAGGGCAAGCGAAAAGGTTTCAAATGTGCGGTAG
>QZKU01000082.1 GCA_003598085.1 Candidatus Abyssobacteria bacterium SURF_5 | reverse complement strand
AATTCGGAAGAATCATAACGCTGATGCTCAATTTCCCTCAGCATGCAATGCCTTAACAGGTCTGAGCGTCTTGAAAAACATAATTATGGGACAGCCTCTCCTTCCCCATGTAAGGAGCGCCCGGAAGAGTTTATGACCAAGCAGGAGACTCTTTTCGACTCATGCCGAGCCGGCTGTCCAAAATGAATAAGCGATTATCTATCCTCTCTCCCCTTGTCGCACCGCTATCTGGTCCACGATTCCGTACGTTTTCGCCTCTTCGGCGGTCAAAAAAAAGTCGCGGTCGGTGTCACGCTGGATTATGTCCATCGACCGGCCGGTATGATGAACCAGTATCTCATTTAGCCGCTGCTTGAGGCGCTTGCCTTCCTTCACATGTATTTCCATATCGGAAATCTGGCCCTGCGCGCCGCCAAGCGGCTGATGGATCATGACCCTTGCGTTGGGCATGGCAATTCGTTTTCCCGCCGCACCGCCTGCCAGCAGGACCGCTCCCATCGAGGCGGCCTGCCCGAGACAGATGGTGGCGACGTCGGAGCGCACATACTGCATCGCGTCATAGATGGCAAGCCCTGCGGTGACGGCCCCGCCCGGGCTGTTGATATAGAACCTGATATCCTTTCCCGGGTCCTCGCTTTCGAGATAGAACATCTGAGCGGTTATGAGGTCCGCCACCTGATCGTTGACTTCTCCAGTCAGCATAATAATGCGTTCTCCCAAAAGGCGCGAATACAGGTCCATCGTACGCATGCCGTGAGGCGTTATCTCCTGCACGTACGGAATAAGGTTGGCCATAAGAATATCCTCCCTATGCGAAGCGGATTTCACCGTTCCGGAGTTCGAATCGAACTGTCTGTCCCGTCTCGACCCTACCTTCCAGCAACGCCCGCGCCAGCGGAGTTGTAATGAGCGTTTCGAAAACCCGCTCGAGTTCGCGGGCGCCGTATGTTTCGCTGTACCCCTTTTCCATGATGAGGTCTCTGACTTCCTGCGAGAATTCGCACTCGACGGACTGATCCTCCAGTCGCTTGTTCAGGCCGTCAATCAGTTTTTCCAGAATCCTGGTGACGACTTCACGGGAAAGCGGAGCAAACACGATCTTGCGGTCGATGCGATTCAGCAGTTCGGGACGGAAAGCTCCCGTCAACGCCTCCTGCACGCGGCGCTCCTGCTCGTTTTTTTGCTGTGCGATGTTTCTTTCTCCGGTCGGCTCGGCTGGGGGGCCGAGACTGACGCCGATATCCCGCTTCTGAGGCGCCGGCCCGGCTGAAGTTCCGAGGTTAGAAGTCATGATGATGATGCTTTCGGTGAAGCTGGCGCGCCGTCCTTTCGAGTCGGTGAGGCGGCCATCGTCGAAAATCTGGAGAAACACATCGAAGACGTCCTTATGAGCTTTTTCGATTTCATCGAAAAGGATGACGCTGTAGGGCCGAGTTCGGACCCTGCCGGTCAGTTGTCCTTCCTCATCGTGGCCGATGTAGCCGGGCGGCGCGCCGATGAGCCTGGCGACATTATGTTTTTCGCCGTATTCGGACATATCGAAGCGGAGGAGCGCTTCCTCATTTCCGAACAGCGCTTCTGCAAGCGCCTTCGCCAGTTCGGTCTTGCCGGTACCGGTCGGCCCGAGAAACAGGAACACGCCAACCGGCCGGTTCGGTTTTTTCAGGCCCGCGCGCGCCGTTCGGACGGTGTCGGCGACCTGTCTGATGGCCTCATCCTGTCCCATAACGCGCCGCGCCAGCGTTTCGTCGAGGCGCAGGAGGCGCTGCGCGTCATCGACCGCAATCATTCCCACAGGGATTCGGCATCTTTCGGAAATGACTCGCGCGATATCTTCCTCGGTCACCTGGGCCGGAGGAGTTCCGATTGACGGATTCGGCTGGATCGCATTGAAGCGGGCAACCGGAGAGAGGGTTTTCATGATTTCCGCCGTGCACGCCTGATCGATGATATCCAGCGCCTTGTCAGGCAGCCGCCGGTCCGGCAGGTAGCGCATCGACCACTCGACCGCTCGCACGACAGCGTCGTGGGTGATGAAGACGCCGTGATGCTTTTCGAGGGTCGAGCGCACGCCGTCAAGTATCTCGATAGCCTCTTCTCCCGTCGGCTCGTTCACCCACACCATCTGCATTCTTCGCTCGAGCGCCGCATCGGCTTCGATGTATTTCCGGTATTCGGCCGTTGTCGTTGCGCCGATGAGCCTGACTTCTCCTCGGGCCAGCGCCGGTTTCAGAATTTGACCCGCATCCATGCCCGATTCGCTCGAGCCTCCCGCTCCGACGAGCGTGTGAATCTCGTCGATAAACAGGATGAGATGCTGATCCGATTTGGCCTCATTGACGACATTCTGCAAGCGCTCCTCGAACATTCCGCGGAGTGTCGTTCCCGCAATGAGGCTGCCCATGCTGATTTCGACGATGCGCCAGTCGCGTATGGTTTGGGGCGCTTGAGGATGAACCACACGGTGGGCCAACCCCTCAACGATGCAGGTCTTGCCGACCCCGGCGTCGCCAACCAGCACGGGGGCGTTCTTGGTCCGCCTCCTCAGTATCTGGGCCATCGTTCGCATTTCCTCCCTGCGGCCGATGCATGAAGAAAGCTTGCCCGCGCGTGCAAGAGCGGTCAGATCGCGGCCAAACTTGTCGAGGAAGGGGGTCGGCGGGTGGGCGCTCGGCTTTGGCGCCGCCCTTTGAGCGGGCGGCTCGGGTGGAATTTCGATATCATTAATTACTACGATGCCTTCGATTTCATCTTCAGGGGCATGTATTACCGGCGGTGGAACGCCGCACTGGTTGCACAAGAGAGTCCAGGCGCCTTTTGTGTCGCCGAAAACCTGTTGAAGCAGCGAGCTTCCTTCCGAGAGGATGGCCCAGAGAATGTGCAGCGGTTGAACCGGCGCCTCGCCGAGGCTCATAGCCCTTCGTTCGGCTGACTGGAAGACCCGGTGGCCGCGCTGAGAAAGCTTTTCGGTGAACTGTCCTAACAACGCTGTTTCTTTGCCAATCATTCTTCTCACGCGCCTGCGGGTCTGCACCGGGTCGATCCGGGCTTTCATGAGCTTCTCATGTACGGCCGCCCTTTCACGGTTGACGCGATTGACAGTGTCCGCAGAAGTCCCTACGACCTCCTCGATAATTTGTCTCGGGAGGTCGGGTATCTTGCACAAGGCCGCGAAGAAATGCTCGGGCTCGATTTCCTTGCACTTGGTGAAGGTTGTCTCGGCTATGGCGACTGCAACCAGCAGCCTGCCGCCCGGTGATAATTCCATCGCTTCCCCTCCCAGCGAATGACTGAATCTTCTTGATGAATCTCGTTCAGCCGTTTGAAGGTTTCCGGCCCCACAACAGCAATTTGACAGGACCGCACAGCGGGACTATTTGAGAAGAAGCTGAATCTTGCCGAGCAACTCGCCGATCCCCTTCGCGCTCAAGTCCTTCATCCAGGTATCATCGGCCCCGCGCTGAATGAATACCTTTATATTCTTGTCGTCGCCGAGGTCGGTCATCCCGATGATTGGGATGTCCTTTTTCGCGAACTTCTCGTCCGTCCTGAGGCGTTCGATGACTTCGCCGCCGGTGAGAACGGGCATCAGCCAGTCAACAAGCAGAAGGTCCGGAGCCGACTCCATCACCGTATCCAGAGCGCCAAGCCCGTCATGAGCGAGCCGGACGCTATGACCCGCGTGCTTCAGTTCCTTTTCCAGTTTCTTCCGAACCTCGGTTTCGTCGTCCGCGATGACCAAGTCCGCCATTCCTCTCTCTCCTTTCGAGTTCACACCTAAAATCTGAGCAGGTCTCTTAGTTTATCGATTTTGCGCGGCAATTGCACGGTAAACACGCTGCCTTTCCCTTTTTCGGTGGTCACGGCAATCGTCCCCCACATGTCGTTGACGGCGACGGCGGTAAAAAATAACCCCACCCGATTCGTAAACCCCTCCATGTTGTAGATGGTCTCTACCACATGGATCAGATCTTCCTCACGCTCATAGACGTCCCTGACCAGAGCAAAGGCTTTCTCAAGATAATCCAAAGTGCGCGAGTCTATGCCTCCCGCATTGTCTTCGACCCTGATGATAACATTTTTCTTCCCTTTCGGCTCAATACGTAATCTGACAAGCGGAGGCTCTGAGATCGCGGGGTCGCGATTTCCGAACGCGTAAAATGCGTTCATTACGAGGTTCCAAAGCGTGCGACGAAGCAATTCTTCGTTGCTCACAATATCGGTTGCATTTCCGAGAACAACGGCTTCGAACGCGCATCGCTTCTGAAAAAGCAAGTGGAATTCTCTCATAATTCCGCCGGCTGTCTCAGGCAGCGATATTCGGCTGGTCGGTTTCGAGCCGGAACCGGTAAGATTCCCCATTCCGAGTGCGAGCCGATAGGCGCGTTCCACCCCGAGGACAATATCCGGATGCTCGTCGACGTTCTGAAGCTTTTCATCGATGTACTGCGCAAATGTCAGATAGTTTTTGATATCGTGGGCAATCATTTTTGTGAAAACGCCGATGGCGGCGTTCTGACTCATGCTCAGATATCGCCTGTTGAGCGCCAAGTGGTCGATTCGGTTGATTACGCGGGAGGCCATGGAACTCACCAGGTTCAGGTCGCGCCCGGAGAATCTCCCCTGCACAAGGCGGCGTTCCATCTGCAGGTAACTGTCTCCCTGCGATCCTTTCAGTAAGGGAATGCATATGCCGGTAGCGTCGGGTGCCGAGGTCATGCTTCTGGGGCTCAGCGTCGCCGATTCCTCATCTTGCGGCGCCACTCGTTCGTCTGATATCTCGAAGATGATACCGCCCTTTCTTCCGAGCGTCTTGCGCAGGATGGTCGAGCTTGTCCTGCATCTCGCGCCTTTGCGCTGGAAACCGCAGTGCTCGATGAATACCGTGTCGCCGCTTTCCTGGACGACTGCGACGTACTCCAGTTCAGGGTATATCTCCGCAATCTTTTCGGTCAAGACCGTGAACAGCGAGTTCGAATCCATGCTTTTGAGGGACTGCATGGCCCTGTCCAGCCGAAGGATGGTCTGAAGAGCGTGCGAGTCGTCGCCAAGCACTTCTTCCGGCGGGCCGGGCTCATCGGAAGCCTGGCGTGCCACGGTAAGAGTAAATTCTCCGGGAGCCCCTTCGCCGGGAATGATTGCATTCACCCGGACGCTGTTTTCCGGGCCCGCCAGAAGCAATTCGTCGCCTTCTCTGAGGACAACCGTGTCGATGTATCTCTCGGCGTCCATCCGCCTGAGAATCGTGCCATGAGTGCTGTTGAGGTCCCGATATCGATAGTGTTTATCGCGCTGAGAAATCTCGCCGTGGTGCCATGAAACATAAGCGTCGGGAACGACAATGCTGTCGGCCTGCGACCGGCCAATGGTGATGTACGGCGCGTTGGTCCTGAGCGTGTTTCCTTTCGCTATCCCGTTTACCACTTCGAGTTCAATCATGGGATACTCCCTTTCGGCAACCTTATGATCGAGTCGGACATACGGGTTTACATATGCCTTCGGTGTATTCGCATTCGCTCCCGGACCTGTTCCTCAGCCGGCTCCGATAGCGCTGCATTTCAGGTCAAGCCGCTGGTTCATTTCTGACGAAATTGCTTGAGCGGATCATAATTCCAGTTCCGTATCTATTGCCTCCTTCTCGTGTTCCTGATGAACGCCTACCCTTGCTCCATTGGCGAAGCGTATTGTGAGCGAAATCCAGGGAAGGACGCCTTCCATCGCTTCGGTGCCGTCGATGAATTCATAAGAAGTTGTGCCGGTGACTCCTCTGACGGCCCCGCCATCGAACCAATAGTCAAAATCTCCGTCTATATCACCGGGGAGTGGTCGATTTCTCATGTTCGGCCGCTCTGCAATCAGAAATAGGATATTGGCGACGTCTCGGAGATTAATCTCGGGAATTTCCATAACATCCCTCCACAGTTGAATCTCTTCGGTATTCTTGTCACGTCCCTGGCAGAGGCGGCGGGCCTTGCCAGCCGGCGGCCATTTCTTCGAGCTTTCTTCGCACACCCTCGGGCCTGAGCCAGCCGTAGCCGCAATGGCTGAGGTGTGTCAGGAGTTTCTGGTAATCTTCTTCGTTCCATGAGGGTTTGCCCCGGCGCGTGAGGGCAAGTGTGATATCGTCCTCGGTCGGTTTTCGATCCGCCGGCAATTCGGCGGCATACGGCGTATGCAAAGTCAGGAACGATTGAAGATACGGTCTCGCCCCTTCATCCCAGTCAACCGGTTCAGGAAATTCGTAATTCCAGACCAGTTCCCACAGCCGAAGAGTCTTGTCATCAGATCCCGAAAGCGCGAAATGACCATCTGAAGAAAAAGCCACAGAAGTCACATTGCCTGAGCGTCCTTCGAATGTGCGCAGGCACTTCCCGGTTGTAACATCCCACAGCCGAAGCGGCCAGTCCCACTTCGATCCCGAGACTGCAAAGTGGCCGTCTGGAGAAATGGCAACAGAAGTTACAGGGCCTGTGTGTCCTTCGAATATTCGCAGGCATTTTCCGCTGTTGATATCCCACAGCCAAAGCGTATTATCCTCAGATCCCGAAAGCGCGAAACGGCCATCCGGAGAAAGGCGACAAAACTTATCCGGTATGTGTCTTTGGAAAGTGCGCGGGCACTTCGCGGGATGATCTCCCAACGATTCGGCTTCTCCTTTTTCTTCAGCAGTTTTTAAAGGCGGCTAGAAGGAATCTTGCCGACCTTCTCAATCGCGCCATCGGCGGAAATTATCACGCCAACCATAAGCGAACCGGCAATGATCTCACCATACGTCTTGGCTCCCGCTCTGCGGGTCTTGACCAGGAGCATTTTCCCACCAATAGCGAAGCGCTTCCAGTTCACGCCCTTCGGGTCCATTGACATGTAACCATATTGGAAGGTCGGCAAAGATTTCACTGATTTCAGCACTTTCACCGATATCAGCACCAGGGAAACCAACTTTGCCGCCTCCACGTCCGCAGGCTTAGGTTGCGTGTAATACGCCCCGAGGATCTTGCCTGTAGGTTTCTCCTGCCCTTCCAGGAAGAGAACCATGAGACCCTCATTGGGGTCTTCATAAACGTCGTACCATCCCTTGGAACCTCTGAATGTGATCGATGAAGTACCGTTAGGCCGCATAGTTGGAGAAGGTTTCCCGACCGCCCTATCTCCGGTGATGGCCTCTGCTTTCTGGGCCACTTTAAGCAAATTCATGTCATCTCCTTTCCTATTCGGCTTTGGCGCCTGCCACCTTGCCAGCTTGGCTGCCCCAGTTTCTCCTCCTGTCCTGTTCTCATTTCAACCTTGTTTCTCCATTTCTTCTTGCAGTTATTTGTCATTCCAAAATGATCGATTCCATTGTTAGGTTCCCGACAGCGAATGCGGGCCGTGCCAATCTGAGGTCATTTCTTCGAGCTTTTTCCGGACTCCTTCGGGTCTGAGCCAGCCGTAGCCGCAATGGCTCAAGTGCGTCAGGAGATTTTCAAAATCTTCTTCGGCCCATGATGGTTTGCCGCGGCGCGTAAGAGCGAGTGTGATTTCCTCCTGAGTTGGTTCTCGAATTGCCGGCAATTCGGCTGCATAGGGCGTTTGCAGAGTCAGGAAACATTCCAAGTAAGGCCTTGCGCCCTCATCCCAATCAGCGGGCTCGGGAAATTCGTAATCCCACACGAGTTCCCAGAGGCGGAGAGTGTTGTCATTTGATCCCGAAAGCGCAAAGCGGCCGTCTGAGGAGAATGCGACGGAACGAACGATCTCCTTGTGTCCTTCAAAAGTACGCAGACATCGACCAGTTTCGATTTCCCACAGCCGAAGAGCATTATCAAATGACCCTGAGAGCGCGAACAGGCGGTCTGATGAGAATGCGATAGATAGGACAACGCTTTCATTTCCTTCAAAAGTACACAGGCATCGACCGCTTTGAACGTCCCATAGCCTTGGTTTATCCGCTACTGAAAGAGCAAAATGGTTATCTTGGGAGAAAGAGGCGGAAACTACGAGGTCTCGGTGCCCTTCGAAAATGCGTAGACATCGACCGCTTCGGATGTCCCACAGTCGAAGAGTCTTGTCTGTTGATCCCGAGAGAGCGAAACGATCGTCCGAGGACAATGCAATAGAAGTGAAGCCTGGTTTTAGATGGAGTTTATCTTGAAAAAACTGACCAGTTGAAAAGTCACAAAGCTGGAGTTTGTTGTCAGCTGATTCAGAAAGCCCGAAGTTGTCGACGACCGGTGATGGGACATGGGATTCGCCGTTTATTACGCGCAGACATTGACCGGTTTCAATATTCCAAAGCCGAAGAGTGTTGTCATATGCTCCCGACATTGCGAACCGGCCGTCCGAAGACAAGGCGACGGAATTGACAGTCTCTGTGTGCCCTTTAAAAGTGCGCAGGCAGTGACCAGTTTCAATATCCCAGAGTCGAAGCTTGCAGTCAGATGCGTCTGAAAGCGCTAACCGGCCGTTCGCGGACAAGGCGACGGACTGGACTCCCCCTTTGAAAATGCGGAGGCAGTGACCGGTTCTTAAATCCCAAAGCCGCAGAGTGCGATCTTTAACCCATCCCGCTGAAAGCGCAAATCGGTTATCTGACGAGAAAACTACAGATTGTACACTGTCTGTGTGTCCTTCAAATGTGCGAACGTGCCATCCCTGTAAGAAGGCGCGAATTCTGCCCTTGGAACATGCTTTGGCTCGAAGTCCCAGGAGTTTTGCTGATTTTGAATAACCGGGAACAGACATAGCCTCGGAGATGCTATCATAAGCGCCGGCGACATTCCCCAAGGCCAACTTAGATTCCGCAATTGACGCGAGGTCGTGCACATGGCTCTCATAATCGGCAATAGTCGCAGTAGCCAGGACCCGACACAATACTGCTCTTTCTGATGATGCGCCGAGAGTGAGAGTCCAAAGTCGAAGCGTATCGTCGTTTCCACCCGAGAGCGCGAAGCGGTCGTCTGAAGAGATTGCCACGCTAAAGACGCGTTTTGTATGACCTTCTAATGTGTGGAGACATCGACCACTCTCTATGTCCCAGAGCCGGAGAGTGTTATCATTTGATCCTGAGAGCGCGAAACGGCCACTTGATGTGATTGCGACAGAACGAACACCGCTTGTGTGCCCTTCAAATTTGTGTACGCGCCGGCCGGTTTCAATGTCCCAGAGCGCGAGGGTTTGATTGTCTTCGAATGGGAGTTCGCCAGCGGCTCCCGACACTGCGAACCGGCCGTTTGGAGATAGCGCTATGGAATGAACCGGCTCCGTGTCTCCTACGAATGTGCGCAGGCATTGCCCGGTTCCTATGTCCCACAGCCGAAGAGTCTGGTCAAATGATCCCGTAAGAGCGTACCGGTTGTCTGAGAAAAAGGCAACGGAATGGACACCGGCTGTATGTCCTTTCAATATGCGCAGGCACTCACCACTTTTTACATCCCACAGCCGAAGGGTTCTGTCTTCTGCTCCGGACAGCGCGAACCGGTCGTCTGAGGAGAACGCAACGGAATAAACGGGCTGCGAATGTCTCCCGAATATGCACAAGCATTGACCGCTGTTGATGTCCCAAAGCATCAACGTTCCATCCCATGCTCCGGACAGCGCGAACCGGCTGTCTGAGGAGAACGCGACGGAATGGATAGTCTGCGAATGTCCTAGGAGTGTTTGTAGGCATCTCCCGGTTTTTATGTCCCAAAGACGGATTGTATTATCACTTGATCCCGAGAGCGCGAGCCGATCATCTGGGGAGATTGTGACAGCGTAAACGGCGCCTGTATGGCCTGAGAGTGTGCGCACACAGGATGGGATACCTGCTGTGCGCGCCTGCTTAAGGGTTTTTTGAACCTGTGTGTTCTTCCCTGATAGATGAACAGTTTCTTTCAGAATTTTTACTGCAGTGCCTCTGTCGCCACGTTCCAGGTGAATCAGGCCAAGCAAGTAATCATCAACCCAATCGGATTCATGACTTGTCCGTACTTCTTCCATTCGTCTGATCGCTTCCAGATCGGTGATTCTTGCAGTTCGCCATTGTTGAATACACAAGCCATACGTCGCTTCCGCATGATGCGGGTCAATTTTCAGCGCTTCTTCCCAAAGTTTCTCGGCTTCGTCAGGCATATCCAGTTCGAGAAATGAGGCAGCTTTGTTGTTCAGAACATCGGCCATCTCAGCGAGTTGTTTCGGCTCTCCACGGGAATATTCACGGTCTGTCTCTTCTCCATAGATCGCCTTGAGGTTTTCAATCACTTCAGACATCGATTTCGGCCGCTCAGCAGGGTCTCCATGCAGACAATTGGAGAGGAGAGAAACAAGGGACTCGGGCATCGCAGGCAGATATTCTTCGGCAGGACCGGTCTTAAGATATTCCCTGAACGCTTCGCCCACCACCGTCCCCGACGGCCAGGTGGTGCCGCCGTTGAAAATCTCGAAGATGGATACCGCCCAGGAGTAGAGGTCGGAGTGCGGGGTTATCCGGACAACATTCTCTCTCGGGACACCCGCCGCGCGCTGGGCATGGGCCTGCGCCTGCTCGGGAGAAGCGTACCGCGGCGTCATGCCCGCAAACGTGCGATCAACTGAAGCAACCTGCTCGGATGAAACTCCCTTCGGCAGTTCCAGCGCCCCGCCTGCCAGCCCGAAGTCGCTTACCTTGGCGTTTCCGTCGAAAGTCATCAAAACATTGGCTGGCTTAACATCCTGGTGCACCATGCCTCTGGAGTGGGCGTATTCGAGACCTCTGGCGAACTGTATGGCGATGTCGAGGATGCGTTCGCTTACCTCTTCAGGGCTTTCCTCATATATTTTTCCTGTCTCGATCCAATCGGAAAGTGTGCCGCCTTCGACGTATTCGGCGAAGACTCGGGGAACCTTTCCCAGAACGCGCACAAAATGGCAGGTGACTATATTCTCATGCAGGCCGAGGTCCATCCACGTATGGCATTCACGGACAAAACTCTCGACGCCGCCTGCTCTGGAGATGGCGGCCTCATTCGGCGTCTTGACCGCCATATCCATATCCCAGTCAAGATGATGGACTTTGTAGACTTTTCCGTAGCCACCTTCGCCAAGAACATCCCTAATTTCGTAG
>QZKU01000081.1 GCA_003598085.1 Candidatus Abyssobacteria bacterium SURF_5 | reverse complement strand
AGAGAGCCAGAGAAAATGTAGTGCCTAGAGCTTTTTCTGTCTCTGTAAGTTCTTGATACAAAATAGCTTAATTTTTCAAACTGTCGAAAATGAGTCTAACGCCTCAAGCCTGCCTTTCACGAACCTGATCCCCCCATATGGGGATGCTCACAGGTTCTTGATCACGTGTATGTCGCGCGGTTCCAGGTCGAAGAGCCGCCGGTTTATCTTCCGGGTGAGGGCGAACCCCTGGCCCATGTAGAAGTGGACTGTGGAAACCGTCGGCGTGGCGGAAACATAGAGTTTCCTCGCGCCATCCGCTCGCGCCTGTTGCGCAACTTCACCGGCGAGCAGAGCGCCTATTCCTTGATTCCGATAGCCATTGCTCACATAGAGCGCGGCGAGCTGCGCGGTGTTTTCGGAAAGATTCGGGCGATAAATGCCAAAGCCAACGAGATGCTCCTCATCGAACGCCCCGAACATGGCGCCTCCGTCGTCGAGCAGCGGTCGCCATTCCTCGATTTTGGCCCGGACCGAATGCACGCCCTCGCCGTCTGCGGACCACGGCGGAACATGCCAGTCGACGTCCCTTGTCTCGAGCGAGCCGTTATCGTTGATGTAGTTCTTCGTGATGTATTCGGACCGATCGACCTCGGCGATCCGCTCGATTTCAGAATTCCGCATGTGGCGAATGATTATCATGCTCTCTCATCTGTCAGAGCCTTTTGTCGTGACTTGCTCATGCAGACTTAGTACTTGCTGGCATAATTACGATGACGTATTAGCATTGCATTTGTGACTTCGATATGGCATAATCATTCTCATAAGGAGGAGGTGATTATGCCTAGACAAAGCCCATTTGAAATTCTCTTGACAGCTGATGAAAAGAAAGAACTACAGGCGATCACACGTAAATACACGTCACCGTATTGTGATGTCATGCGTGCCAAGATCGTCCTCCTTGCCGCGGAAGGATTGTCAAACAAGCAAATCGGTCAACGCCTTGACTTGCCCAGACAGATCGTCTCAAAATGGCGCAAGCGCTTTTTTGACCAACGTATGGCCGGCCTGCAAGAGGAGCCACGGCGCGGGAGACCCGGCGTTTTTTCCCCCTGAAGTCGTGGTGGCGGTCAAAGCGCTTGCCTGCCAGTTGCCGAAAGCTCTCGGGCTGCCCTTTTCCAAACTGACCCATGATGAAATCGACCGGCAGGCCCAAAGGCAGGGAATTGTCGCCTCTATCAGCGGGAAGACAATCTGGCGATGGCTGAGCAAGGATGCCATCCGCCCTTGGTGCTATCGCAGTTGGATATGGCCGCGCGATCCTGATTTCAGGAAAAAAGCGGCCAATATCCTTGATTTGTATCAAGGTGTCTGGAAGGGAAAACCCTTGGAATGCAATGATTTTGTCATATCCTCCGATGAAAAGACCAGTATCCAGGCTCGCCGTCGATTGACCCCGACAAGCGCCCCTTGCGCCGGTCATTACGGCCGGGTCGAGCACGAATATGAGCGCAAAGGCTCTCTGGCCTATATGGCGGCTTGGGACGTCCAGCACGCCAAAGTCTTTGGCGTGTGCCGGAACAGCACCGGCATCCAAAGCTTTCGCGATTTGGTCGATCTTGTCATGGGACAGGAACCTTATCGGTCGGCACCCGGGTATCTTGGATTACTGACAACGGCTCTGCGCACAGGGGACAAAAATCTGTCAATTGACTGAAGGATTGGTACCCCAATGCTATCCAGGTTCATACCCCGATCCATGCCAGTTGGCTTAACCAAGTTGAGATTTACTTTTCCGTCCTGCAGAGAAAGGTCTTAACTCCAAACGATTTTGATAGCCTTGAGGACCTCCAAAACAACATCCTTTGTTTTCAGACGCTATATGAAGAAATTGCCAAGCCTTTCGAGTGGAAATTCACCCGGCGCGATCTCACAACATTATTGCAGCAATTTGATGATATACAAAAAATGGCTGCCTGAAAATACGTCACCGAATTTTAGACCCAGAGCACTTAGCGTAGCTTCTTCAGAACAGTAAATCAACCTTCGATCCGTGCAGTTGAATATAGTTATCGGTCAAAAACATCAACGAAAGAAATCTTGGAGTTCGCTCCTTTGCAGAAGGAGAGAGACGTTTGACTCTGGCGCCGGAGAACATCAGCGAACCTTGGGAGTCTAGCTTGCACCTGCCACCTGCGACAAGAATGCAAGTCCCGGATTCAGACCGAGCAGACCGCATTGTGGGATTCAAAAATTCTCAGGCCGCACCTACGGACTTGTGACCACCCGGAACTCAAAGTGATCCTCGTTCATGACAATTGGATAGGCGCCAATGTAACCGTTATATACGTATATACCCAGCGGAGCTGTGAGAGGAATTGGACGGGTCAAATGCGCCGAACGACTCGCAAACGGATTGAGTGTCACGGTCACAGGCCCGAAAAGCTCTCCCGACGGCGGGTATTTGCTCCCATTTGGGAGGTTTACGTCGGTCCAATACTTGAATGTTTTAGAAGAGGCGGCATTATTAGTCACTATCACCGTGTATCCCAACGTCCCGCCTCGAGGAATTGTGGTTGAATCTGGCACAAGGGTCAAGCTGACTTCCTGGATACCCGAGTAGTTCTGATCTGTCTGATCAGATATCACATTGCTGTAAGATATCGAAGGCGGATCAAACAAGTAGCCCGGCTTGCCTGGAGTCACCGTGCCCGACCAACCATAAGGCACGGAAGCTTCATAATAGCCACTTGCGTCGGTCAATGGGTCACCCGGCAAACCGTTCATTGCCACATTACTTATGCCAGCGCCCAGGGAGGTGCGAACATAGCCGGATACGGCAGGATTCGCAGGCGATACCGTCAAACTCACGGGGATTGTGAATGGGCTATTGGTCGCGTTGCCCGTAATGGTAATGGTCGCCGAATAGATTCCCGGTGCGAGACCAGCGCTGGCAAAATTGACTGTGATGGTGTCATGTTCGCCCACTGAGTCGCCGTTAGTCGGCGAACACAGGACCCATGTTGCATTATCACTGAGCGTGTATGATAACGTGTCTCCTCCACAATTCCAAACTTCGAACGCCTGGCTGGGGGCATTCTCCCCCTGAGCGCACGAGCTTGTAATCGAAATTGGATCTGCGCAGATAGTCGGTGTTGGCGATATGACGCTCAAATTGACAGAAATCGTCTGCGGGCTGTTGGTCGCGCTTGGAGAGGAGATCGTGATAGTGGCCGTATAGGTTCCAGCAGGTAGGGATAAGGTGCTGTAATTAACATCAATGATATCATGTTCGCCTGTGGACGAACCACTCGTCGGGCTGCACGATAGCCCCAGACTGTCGTCGCTTATCGTGTAGGATAGCGTGCCTCCGCCCGAATTCCACACTTCAAAACTCTGAGTTGGGGCATTCTGTCCCTGGAGGCATGAATTGACGAGTGAAGCGGGCGTCCTGGAAATCGTGGGCAGTCCGATCTTCAGACTTACAGGGATGGTCTGTGGATCATTGCTCGACGCGGGATCACTGATTGTGATGGTGGCCGAATAGTCGCCCGCAGGAAGCGCCGAAGTGTTGTATGTGACAGCAATCGGGTCATGCTCACCTGTTGATGCGCCGCTCGCCGGGCTGCAGGACAGCCAGTCAACATCGTCGGTTATCGTATACGAAAGCACGCCGCCGCCAGAGTTCCACACCTCAAAAGCCTGGCTCGAAGCATTCTCACCTACACGACACAGATGCTCCAAGGAGGTCGGGCTCCTGGAAATCGCCGGCTGTCCGACCGCCAAACTCACCGGTATCGTCTGTGGGGTGTTCGTGGCGCCCGCGGATGTAATCGTGATGGTGGCGGAGTAGTTGCCAACGGAAAGGGTTGAAGTGTTGAAGACCACATTAACGATGTCATGCTCGCCAGTGGACGAGCCGCTCGTCGGGCTGAGCGAAAGCCACGAAACATTGTCGGCCATCGAATATGAGAGTGTGCCCCCGCCAGAGTTCCACACTTCAAAGCTCTGAGTTGGAGCATTCTGCCCCTGGAGGCATGAGTTGGCGAGGGACGCGGGAGCCCTCGAGATCGTCGCCAGGCCAACTCTCAGACTGACGGCAACGGCCTGCGGGTTATTGCTTGCCGCCGGGTCGCTGACGGTGATGGTCGCCGAATAGTTGCCCGCAGGAAGAGAAGAAGTGTCATATACAACTGTAATGGCGTCATGTTCACTCGTTGATGTTCCGTTCGCCGGACTGCAGGAGAGCCAGTCCGCATCATCGGTGATCGTGTAAGAAAGCGCGCCGCCGCCTGAGTTCCACACCTCGAAGCTCTGGCTCAAGGCATCCTCACTCAGTTGACATAAATTGCTCAGCGAAGCCGGATTTCTGGAAATCGAGGGCTGCCCGACTGTCAGACTGACGGCTATCATCTGCGGGGTGTTTGTGGCGCCAGTGGCGTTAATTGTGATGGTAGCCGAGTAGTTGCCAGCCGCAAGAGCCGATGTGGTGTAAATGACATTGATCGTATCATGCTCCCCGGTGGATGAACCGCTCGTCGGGCTGAGCGAAAGCCACGAAACATTGTCGGCCATCGAATATGAGAGTGTGCCCCCGCCAGAGTTCCACACCTCAAAGCTCTGAGTTGGAGCATTCTGCCCCTGGAGACATGAATTGGCGAGGGAAACGGGAATTCTCGATATCGTCGCCAAGCCAACTCTCAGACTGACGGCAATGGTCTGCGGGCTATTGCTTGCCGCTGGATCGCTGACGGTGATGGTCGCCGAATAATTCCCCGGAGAAAGAGAAGATGTGTCATACACAACTGCAATGATGTCATGTTCTCCCGTCGAGGAGCCGCTCGCCGGACTACAGGACAGCCAGTCAACATCATCGGTTATTGTGTAAGAAAGCGCGCTGCCGCCTGAGTTCCATACCTCAAAGCTCTGGCTCAACGCATCCTCACTCAGTTGACATACGCTGCTCAGCGAGGTTGGACTTCTGGAAATCGCCGGTTGGCCGACTGTCAAACTAACGGGTATCGTCTGCGGAGTGTTTGTGGCGCCCGTAGCGTTAATTGTGATGGTAGCTGAGTAGTTGCCTGCCGCGAGAGACGATGTGCTGTAAATGACACTGATCGTGTCATGCTCGCCGGTGGATGAACCGCTCGTCGGGCTGAGCGAAAGCCATGAAACGTTGTCGGTCATCGTATAAGAGAGCGTGCCCCCGCCAGAGTTCCACACCGCAAAACTCTGGCTGGGGGCGTTTTGACCTTGCAGGCACGAGTTGCTGAGCGAGGCCGGACTTCGAGATATTGCAGGGACTACGGGATTCACTGTCAAGTTGACCGGAATCGTCTGGGGATTGTTGGTTGCGGACGGGTCGGCAATAGTAATCGTCGCTGAATAACTGCCGGTAACCAGGCCTGACGTATCATACATGACAACGATGGAGTCATGTTCGCTTGTTGATGTTCCGTCCGAAGGACTGCAGGAGAGCCAGTCAGCGTCATCGGTTATTGTGTACGAGAGCGTTCCGCCTCCGGAATTCCATACTTCGAAGCTCTGAGCGCCGGCGTCTTCACCCTCCTGACACAATCTGCTGAGCGAGGTCGGGCTGCGAGAAATCGCCGGCTGGCCAACCGTGAGACTCACCGGTATCGTCTGTGGAGTGTTCGTGGCGCCCGAGCCCGTAGCTGTGATGGTGACTGTCGCCAAGTAATTGCCTGCCGCGAGAGCCGAGGTGCTATATATGACGTTGATGGTGTCATGCTCGCCGGTGGAAGAGCCGTTCGTCGGGCTGAGCGAAAGCCATGTGACACTGTCGGTCATCGTATATGACAGCGTTCCGCCGGCGGAGTTCCACACCTCAAAACTCTGGCTCACGGCATTCTGACCCTGTAAGCATGAATTGACGAGCGAATCAGGAGCGCGTGATATTGTCGGCATTCCCAACGTCAGGCTCACCGACACGGTCTGGGGAGAATTACTTGCGGCGGGATCGGTGATGGTGATGATGGCTGAATAGTTGCCCGCTGGAAGCGCTGAAGTATTATATGTGACAGTAATCGGGTCATGTTCACCCGTCGAGGCGCCGCTCGCCGGGCTGCACGACAGCCAATCAGCGTCATCGGTTATCTCGTAGGAGAGCGCGCCTCCGCCCGAGTTCCATACCTCAAAACTCTGGCTCGATGCGTTCTCACTCAACTGACATATACTGCTGAGCGAGGTCGGGCTCCGGGAAATTGCGGGCTGGCCGACCGTCAAGCTTACGGGTATTGTCTGCGGACTGCCTATCGCGCCGGCGCCTGAGGCGGTAATCGTGATTGTCGCCGAATAATACCCCGCTGCAAGGCTGGAGGTGCTGTATATCACATTGATGGTATCGTGCTCGCCGGTGGATGAGCCGTTCGTCGGGCTGAGCGAAAGCCATGTGACGTTGTCGATTATCGTGTAAGTCACAGAACCCCCGCCTGAGTTCCATACCTCAAAGTTCTGTGTCGGCGCGTTTTGGCCCTGCGCGCATGAATTGCTGAGTGAAGCGGGGGATCTCGAGACTGCCGGCAAGCCTAGCGTGAGAGTCACAGGGATCGTCTGGGGCGAATTGCCTGCGGCTGGGTCGCTGATTGTGATGGTGGCCGAATGGTTTCCCGCCGGCAGTTCCGAGGTGTCATATATGACGGCAATCGTGTCATGCTCGCCTGTAGAGGTTCCGCTTGCCGGGCTGCACGACAACCAGTCGGCGTCATCAGTTATCGTGTATGAAAGCGCGCCTCCTCCTGAATTCCAAACCTCAAAGCTCTGGGTCGGGGCGTCCTCACTCAACTGGCATATGGCGCTCAGTGAAGTCGGACTTCGAGAGAGCGAAGGTTGTCCGACTGACAAGCTCACGGGTATTGTCTGCGGGGTGTTCGTGGAGCCTGTGGCGGTGACCGTGATGGCGGCCGAATAGTTGCCGGCCCCAAGAGCGACCGTGTTGTATATGACGTTGATGGTATCATGCTCGCCGGTGGATGAACCGCTTGTCGGATTGCAGTAAAACCACGAAGCATTCTCGCTTATGGTGTAGGTTAATGTTCCACCGCCCGAATTCCAAACTTCAAGAGTCTGAGTCGGCACGTTCTGACCCTGCTCGCACGAGTTGCTGTAGGACGTCGGACTGAACGCTATCGTCGGGAAGTCGCTTGGCTGCGTTATCGTTCGGCGGATGATGTTTCCGGCGGCATCATAAGAGTAGATAACCGTCGTCCCGTCGTCGTACGTGATCTCATGGAGGCGGTTGAGCTGGTCGTATTGGATTGTCGCTGCTTCTGAGGCGGGTAAGAAGGTAAGACAAATGAAGATAAGAGATGTGAAGCAGGTTATAACCTTCTTGGAAAGCATGAATTATCCCTCCAAAACATGTGCCAACTCAGAAAATATCTCGTTTCTGATTTTTGCAGAAAAGACCTACGGCAGTCGTTCATATCGCATAATATGTTATCCTGATTATCAGTTGAAGTTTCCAAGGTTTTATATCCCTAGACCCTATTAATTTATCGCAGGGATCTCCAAACGCATGCTCCAGCGGGATTTCCTCGAGAAGGATGTTCTCTTGTTCTGGTGGGTCAGGAGGATCAGGGATTTCTCCACACCGTGGATCGCTCGAATTTTCGTTGCAATAATTCTTGTAGCGCACAAGATCGTCTAAAAAATCGGAGATATCATTCAATATGCCCTCCGATTGAGCTCCATAGGGCGCCACGGTTTGTCCCTGCGGTAATATGGGAATCAACATTATAGCCTGCAATCCGCTGGGATCCACAAAGTTAATGGGATTGTTGTTGGCATAAGTATATAGATTCAAACTTGTCGCATATCCAAGAGGATCCCTTGAATGTAATCTTGCGTTACTTGAATCGTAGAATCTGGACCGCATATGATAGAGACCATTTTGATCATCTATAACACCGTATTGACCTACATATCGGAACGAGTTTTCATAAGTCTCATTATCCAGCATCAATTGACCGTATTCGTTATAGATATATTCGTTAACAGAACCAGACGCGCCTGTCATCGCAATAGTGCTTCCTAGGCCGTCATAGTGGTAGTAGAAAGTGCTTTCCGATGCATCCCTTTTCGCAATCAATCCGAAACGGTCATAGAAGTATTCCGCGAGCATGCCGCCAAGATCGTTTCTTTCGACAACTACCGAAGGAAGCCCTAAGATCTGATCGACCAAACAAGTTGTAACTTCACCATCTACCGTCTTGGCAATGCGATTGCCAAGTCCATCGTATGTGTATTCGGTTGTGTTGGCGCCAGACACAATCCGCACGAGTCGATTCTGAGAATCATAATTATAATTGGTAGTGGCGCCGCCCTCAGTCTTGCTTGTTTGATTTCCGTTAGCGTCGTAGCCATAGGTTGTGTCGCCGACTCTCATGAGTCGGTTTCCCAATGCATAGGTGTATGAGGTTTGTCCAAGCTCAAATGTCCGTTCGAGAGGTTCGACCGCCGTGATGCTCGTGCGGTTTCCGATGCCGTCCAGTTCATAATCGTACTGCGCGATGACACCGGAAGGCCCCTGATTCGAGAGGCTTGTGAGCCGATTCCGGGTGTCATATTCATAAGAAGTGTACGTCCCGTTCGCGTTATCCCTGAAAATAAGATTTCCGGCCGGGTCGTACTGATAATTGACGAGATTGACACTGTCGAGACTGGTCGCAAGCAGTCTGTTTGCCATATCGTAGTCGTATGCGGTTACAGTCGGTCCGTTGGCAAGGCTGGTGAGGTTTCCGACGTCGTCATACCCATAACTCAGTTCATCGCCCGAAGGATAGAGAGCGCTGATGACGCGGTTGAGACCATCGTGTGAGTATGCGGTGACCCCGGCTGAGTCTGTCATTCGGATGCGATTGCCGACTTCATCGTACTCGTGGACCACGCTGAAGTCGGGCGCCGATATGCTTATCAACCGGTTATTCGCATCGTACTGATATGTCGTGACAATTGCGCGCCCGTCTGTCTTTGTCAGAATGTTGCCTACTCCGTCGTACGTGTAGGATTCGGTTGCGCCTTCGGGATATATGATTCTCTCAAGATGGTCGCCATCATCATAAGCGAAGGTGGTGGTTTGGCCCATGGGGTCGCTCATCTCGATGAGATTCCCCACGGGGTCATACTCATAGTCCGTCATGTTGCCGAGAGCGTCGATGACCCCCACCAACTGATTGTCCACGTCATATTGATAGTGCGTGCTGTTGCCATTTTCGTCTGTCTTGTCGGTGAGCGCGCAGCAGCCGTAGTTGTACTGAACCGTATTGCCGTCAGAGTAGAGAATCTCTGCAAGCCGGTCGATGCCGTCATATGTGTATTCCGTCGGATACCCGTTGGCGTCTGTCAACCTGATAAGGCGGCCGACGCCATCGTACTCGTAGGTAGTCGTATTGCCCAGCGGGTCCACCTTTGAGACCATATTCCCATGGCCGTCATAGAAGAATAAGGTGGTATTGCCCCGCGCGTCTGTCAGTGAAACCATCTGCCCATAAGCATCGTATGAGTAGTCGGTTTGGTTGCCGAGCGCGTCAACTGCTCTGACAAGATTGCTGTTGATATCGTATTCGTAAGTCGAAATCCGGCCGAGCGGATCGGTCACTTGAATGAGGTTGTCCCACTCGTCATAAAGGTAGGTCGTCGTGTTTCCCATGGCATCCGTCGCGCTTATGAGATTACCCCGCTCATCATAGAGGAACGAGGACGTGGCGCCGTTGGCGTCGGTCACGCCCGAGCGATTTCCGAATTCGTCATAGCCGTATGAGGTAACGTATCCGAGCGGGTCAGTGACCCATTCGGTCCAACCTTCGGGGGTGGAACTATAATAGGTGGCGCGTCCGAGCGCGTCCGTAACCATCGGACTGTCGATATGCGCCGGTGGATCGTACGTTTGATAAGTTCTCGTATTTCCCAGGGGATCAATCAATTGGTTCAATGAGTAGCCCTCGTCTTCGGTCACCAGATAATTGACGAGGGTTGTTCCCGAGGGAGTGCCGATGGCTGTTATATAGCTGAATTCATCATACGTGTATGTGGTAGTGTTACCGGCCATATCAGTCGCGGCCATGAGATTTCCGTTGTAGTCATAGGTGAAGGAGGCGGTTCGTCCGATTGGGTCGACAATCTGGCTGACGAGGCCATTGGGATTGTAAAGGAAGCTTGTAACTCTTCCTACCGCATCGGTAACACTTGCCAGTCTTTCTCCATCGTACAAGAGAGTGAGCGTGTTTCCATTTCGGTCAACAATGCTGGTCAGCTTGCCGCCCTCGTCGAAGTTTTGAGTGCTCTTGTCTTCTTTGAGCCAGAGTGACCACGCGCCGTCAGGGTGTTTTGTGAGAATGTCATGAACTCCCGCTTCAAATGTAACGTAGTTTCCACGCGCAAGGCCTCTCGCGCCATCAAATATGCCGTCTGATTCACAGGTTACGAGGCCGAAACAGTCCGGTTCGGAAGGATTGATGGTCTCGATCAATTCGACCCAAGTTCCGCTTAAAGTGTCTCCGTTCACAGTTCCATTCAACGTTACGGAAACGTTGGCGGCGCATATAGATTCATCATCATGCTCCAAATAAGAGGTGTTCAGGGTAAAATTCGAGCCCGCGATTGTCCCCGTCCACGTGTTCCCGTCATCATCGACACCCGATAGAATATCCCCGGATTGGATAATCTTCAGAATAAAGCTATTCAATTCTCCCGGTAAAGTATGAAACTCCGGCGTCTCGGGGCAGGTGGTAGAAATTGCTAAATCTTCCATCCTCCATATTCCGGACATGCCCTCCAACAGATCGCCCACGTAGTAGAAATTATCGATCTTTCCTGAGCCCCGACGCACATCGACGTCCCCATTGGGATGTTCCATAATGCTTACGTTGTAGCTGAAGGTCCAACTTCTTCCGAAGACTCCGTCGCGGTTGTCGTCGCCATTGTGGTAACGGGTAATTTCGACATCTGGCCCTCGGCCAGAATATGACAGGTCGGTGTCCCTGAGGACAAAGTTAAGATTAGCCATATTCACACTTAGGTATGGCATTCCTTTGCCACCATTACAGGGCGCCGGCTGTTCTTTTTTGTCATACTCTGTGTTGTCATTCTCATCTCCCAATTCACTTTCCGGGCAACAGTCGCACACGCCGCCCCAACTGATTTTCATTTCCTTTTTGCTGAGTAGCGGATAATTGGCTTCGGACTCTTCTTCTGCGAAGACGAGTACTTTGCCTGTCCAAACGCTTTTCAGGAAATCCAGTGAGTGATAGGTTACAGGCACGTTCCCCCTGGCCGAATCGTATATTGTGACACCTTGCTCGTTGACTGCCGAACACACGATATAGTGTCCGGGCTTGACAAGCGCGATGACAGGCATCTCGATACTTCCAAGCTGTTCGAGCGACGCCTCGACGCCAATCGTCTCCAGCCCCTTGGTCTTTGCCGCAAGTTTCAGGTCTTCAAGGGACGGGCGGTCGGTCTTTCCGGAGAGCAAGTCTGCAATTTCCTCTTCGGCTGCGTCGATTCCCTTCAGCCTGAATACGGTGGAGAGAGCGTACTGGCCGCAGGAAGACGGCGACTCTGAAGAAACCATTTCAGTCGCGCGCCGCCGCTTGAGCTGTCGTATCATATGCGAGCAGTACTTCACCTGGTCCCAGTCGCTCGTTTCGGAAAGCACCTCCCGGAGTTTGGCGATAGCGTCGTCATATCTTCCAAAGGCGGCATGGATGCAGGCGATGCTCGTTTTCGCATCCTGCGCTTCCCGCGAGATTGGGGCCAGGACAATGCCCGTTTCAAACTCGTCGAGCGCCTCTTCCCATTTTTTGTGGAATTTCAGGTAGAGTCCTATCTTCATGTGAGCCTTGGCTGCCGCATAGCTCCCAGGATGGGTTTGAATTATCTCGTGATATTTGGCTACCGCAGTCTCCCACCGCCGGGATTTCCAATCTCGTTCAGCGCTCGAGAAGGCTTGCTCAGCCATTGTGTTGTCAAGCGGTCCTTGCTCAGCAAGGGTCACACCATTACAGACCACGGCGAAAAGAAGGGGCAAGACCCAAATAAGCCAAATTTTTTTATAAATTCCTTTACCGCTGCCAACCATGTCGGTCTCCTTCGTCCCCCGAGTAAGAGACTCCGCACGCATGAGTTTCTGTCATTCTCTTTGACTCGATTGGGCTATTAATACAGCCGCCGTCCATTGGTGATTTATGCCAAATCCCTGACCAAAAAAATAGCCGCCCCTCCCTCGACCGGAGAGAGTGAGTGGGCTGCCCCCGCTTTTAGGTCCACTTAAAGTGTGAGAGCTACTGCCTTTTCTTCTTCTTTTTCTTTTTCAGGCTGTAAGCGGAAGGAGGGCGTAGCCCGACTGGAGCTTACAGCCTGCGCGAACTCGACGGGGGTCTGATACCCGAGTGAGCTGTGCGGCCGAAGTTCGTTGTATTCCTTCCGCCAACTTTCTACTACAATGCTTGCTTCTCGGAGATTGCGAAACAATTCCATATTCAGGCATTCATCGCGAAACTTGCCGATGAAGCTTTCGATGTACGAGTTCTCCCAGGGACTGCCCGGCTCAATATAGATCGCCTGGCAGCCGATCAGGTATAGCCATTCCTGAACAGCTTTGGAAACAAATTCGGGTCCATTGTCGCTGCGAATATATTCCGGCACTCCTCGCTCTTCGAACAGGTCGAGCAGGACGTCAATTACTCTCTGCGCATCCATTGATTTGCCTACCCGGATAGTGAGGCTCTCGCGCGTGAATTCATCGATCACCGCCAGCATCCGGAGCTTGCCACCGCGCTCAGTCCTATCCTCGAGAAAATCATAGCTCCATACCTGGTTCGGCCGCTCAGCCTTTTGGATGACCACGGCGATCCGGCCGCGCCTTCTCTTCCGTCGCGGCTTGCGCCTCAGCCCCAAACCCTCCTGCTTCCAAATTCGATGTACCCGCTTATGATTCACCTGCTCGCCCTCCCGTCGCAGCAGCGCCGTCACCCGCCGATATCCATATCGTTTGTGCTGATTCGATAGGGAGAGGATCTCCTCTCTGAGGCGCGAATCCTCCACAGTTTGAGGCTGATACCTTATTGCAGATCGCGAAACACCCATCAGCAGGCATGCGCGACGCTCAGAACACATCTCCTCATCACGCAGATACTTCGCAGCTGCTTTTCTGGCGGAAGGGCTTACCATTTTTTTGACAGTACTTCCTTCAACGCGTCTATATCAACCGCCTGCTGCGCTACAATCCGCTTGAGGCGCGCGTTCTCCTTCT
>QZKU01000080.1 GCA_003598085.1 Candidatus Abyssobacteria bacterium SURF_5 | reverse complement strand
AGTATCCTCTTCAGACACTCGATATACAGGATTTAGTTCATGCTTTTCAATTATTTATGACTTTTTCTCACCCACAAATTCTCATGAGGACCCAAAAAATGTAAAACAGTCGGAAGGCCTTATATGACACACTGCGTCATTTCCTCGTTAACTCGATCGGTTGGCGGCTTTCGCCAAGCATGTTCCCCGGGCTGTATTGACGCTCGCCGCTCATTCAGGACAACATCTTTTGAATCCAAGAACGTCGTTGTGTGGAAAAAGTAACATACTATGCATACACATCAGCAAAGGTGCAAGACCATCCCCCCTTATTACGCACGAACAATCGGAGAGGAAATCGGCGAAGCTTTCTGCCGCAATATGACCGGGCTCAGAGGGCGCTTGTCCTTGTTAAGCCACAGGTCATTTGACCGCGCGAAAACATGTTTCTCTCATCCCGCAAAAAAGCTTCTCGCCCGCAAACGAACGAACGATCGGCTCTGAAAGGCTTTCGGCCTTGACAGCGACGCAGTCGCGTGGAGGATTTCTTGACGGGCGGGTTATAACGTGGTTCCGCTGATTACCTGTACTTTGGAAGATAATTCTCCTGAGCGCCCCTCACCGGAGGATTCCGAGCCGGCGAGAGGACCCGATGGAAATGGAAATTTCTTTAGCCGCCGGGCCGTTGACATCGTCTTATTTTTCCTTTATCATGGGGTCTGACATGCGGCAAGTTTTTGCCGGAACTCCAAGTATTTGACCGTCATACGCCATGAGGAGAGGAATAAATGCCGAAACGGACGGATATCGAGAAGGTAATGATTATCGGATCGGGCCCGATAGTAATCGGTCAGGCGTGCGAATTCGACTATTCCGGCACGCAAGCCTGTAAGGCTCTGCGCAAGCTCGGGTACAAGATCGTTTTGGTAAACTCTAACCCCGCCACCATCATGACCGATCCCGGTATGGCCGATGTCACGTATATAGAGCCGCTTACGGTCGAAGCGATGGAAGATATAATCGCCAAGGAGCGCCCTGACGCCATTTTGCCGAATCTGGGGGGCCAGTCCGGGCTGAATTTGACTTCCGACCTGGCTCGAAAAGGCATCCTGACCAAGTATTCGGTCAAAGTAATCGGAGTGCAGGTGGATGCAATAGAGCGCGGCGAGGATCGCCTGGCGTTTAAACAAACGATGCAGCGGATCGGGCTGGAGATGCCCAGAAGTGAGATCGCGTACACGGTGAAAGAGGCCGAACAAATAGCCGAGCGCCTCGGATATCCGATTGTCATCCGGCCCGCCTACACCCTTGGAGGCACCGGCGGTGGAATGGTTTACAATCAGGAGGAGCTGTCGGTGGTTGCGAGCCGGGGGCTGGCTGCCAGCCTTGTTGGGCAGGTGCTCGTGGAGGAATCGGTTCGCGGATGGGAAGAGCTCGAGTTGGAAGTTGTCCGCGACGCCAAGAACCAGATGATAACCGTGTGCTTTATCGAGAACGTGGACGCCATGGGTATCCATACCGGCGACTCATTCTGCACGGCTCCCATGCTTACCATTGACGAAGACCTCCAGCGCCGGTTGCAGAAGCATTCGTATGATATCGTCGAGAACATCCAGGTGATCGGCGGAACAAACATTCAGTTCGCTCACGACCCGAAGACAGGCCGCGTGGTCGTTATCGAGATCAATCCGCGCACATCGCGCTCATCGGCGCTCGCTTCAAAGGCCACCGGTTTCCCGATCGCCCTGATCTCTTCGATGCTCGCCAGCGGGATAACGCTCGACGAAATCCCGTACTGGCGGGAAGGGACGCTTGATAAATACACCCCTTCGGGCGACTATGTTGTCGTAAAATTCGCTCGCTGGGACTTCGAGAAGTTTCAGGATGTCGAGGACAAGCTGGGGACGCAGATGCGAGCCGTCGGTGAGGTGATGAGCATCGGCAAGACGTACAAGGAGGCGTTCCAGAAATCGATCCGCTCGCTCGAGAAGGGGCGCCACGGACTGGGATTCGCGAGGAACTTCGATAAACTATCTCTCGAGCGGCTGTACGAACTGCTTGCGACGCCGTCAAGCGAACGGCAGTTCATCATGTATGAAGCGTTGCGCAAGGGCGCCCCGATCGATCTTCTCTATGAGAAGACCCACATCAAGCCGTGGTTCATCGAGCAGATGAAAGAATTGGTCGACCTCGAAGAGCAGCTCTTGAAATACAAGGGGAACCTTCCGCCCGATGATCTGCTTGTTCAAGCGAAGAAGGACGGTTTCGCCGACAAATACCTGTCGAAACTCCTGGAGGCGCCGGAAGCGGATATCCGGAACAAGCGGAATTCGCTGGGGCTGACAAAGGCGTATCAACCGGTGCCCGTCAGCGGAGTAAAGGACGCTGCGTATTACTACTCGACTCACAACGGCTCCGACAATGTCTCAACGAGTACCCGAAAAAAGATCATGATCCTCGGGGGCGGACCGAATCGGATCGGTCAGGGAATCGAATTCGATTATTGTTGCGTGCACGCCGCCTTTGCGCTGCGCGACCTCGGATATGAGACCATCATGGTCAACTGCAATCCCGAAACCGTCTCCACCGACTACGACACTTCCGACAAGCTCTATTTCGAGCCGTTGACGGTCGAGGACGTGCTAGCCATCTATGAGAAAGAGAAACCCGAAGGGGCAATCGTTCAATTCGGCGGCCAAACACCGCTGAATATAGCGAACGAGCTCGAACGGGCAGGAGTCCGGATCATTGGGACAACCCCGGAAACGATTGACTTGGCGGAAGATCGCGACCGGTTCAGGCACATGATGCGGAAATTCGGAATCCCACAGCCGGAATCCGGCATGGCTCGGACGTTTGAAGAGGCTCTTGAGATCGCCAACCAGATCGGCTACCCGCTGATGGTCAGGCCGTCCTATGTGCTGGGCGGGCGCGCGATGATGGTGGTGCATGACGAGCAGATGCTGAAGCGATATCTGGAAGCGGCCGTTGATGTGACGCCCGAGCGTCCCATTCTGATCGACAAGTTCCTGGAGAACGCAGTCGAGGCGGAAGCGGACGCCATAGCGGATGGGACGGACGCGTTCGTGCCGGCCGTGATGGAGCATATCGAACTGGCGGGGGTGCATTCAGGAGATTCCGCGTGCGTTATCCCGCCGATCAGCATCCCGCTGAAACACATCGAGACCATCGAGGAATATACGCGCACAATTGCGGTCGAGCTCAAGGTGGTCGGCCTCATGAATATTCAATACGCGATCGCCAACAATATTGTTTATATCCTTGAAGCCAACCCGCGCGCCTCGCGCACGGTGCCGCTGGTATCGAAGGTGTGCGGAATTTCCATGGCGCGAGTGGCGACCGAGGTAATGTTGGGCAAAAGGATCTCCGACCTCGGCCTCTCTCAGAAATGCATATCACATTTCGGCGTAAAAGAAGCGGTCTTTCCCTTCAACATGTTTCCCGAGGTGGACCCGGTGCTTGGGCCGGAAATGAGATCGACCGGCGAAGTGCTTGGAATAGCCGATTCCTTCGGGCTTGCCTTTTACAAATCTCAGGATGCCGCAAACCAGCGGCTGCCGCTGAACGGGACCGTTCTGCTCAGCGTGAACGACGACGAGAAACAGGGGGCAATCGAAGTTGCCAGGAGGTTCGCCAACCTCGGATTCGAGATTGTCGCGACACGCGGAACATGCCGATTCCTGACCGACCGCGGTTTCACGTGCAAGTCCATCGACAAGATGCACGAGGGCCGGCCCAACATTGTCGACGCTATTACGAACAAAGAGATTCAGTTGGTGATAAACACGCCGGTGGGAAAACTGGGGAAATACGACGACTCCTACATACGAAAAGCCGCCGTCAAATACAAGGTGCCTTACATCACGACGATGGCCGCCGCCGTCGCGACCGCGAAAGGAATTGAGGCATACAAGAACGGACGGGGAAATGTGAAGTCGCTGCAGGAATATCATGAGAACATAAAATGATCCTGAGGCTTCGGCCGTTCAATCACCGAATGAACACTCTCCGTCCCCGCGGCTCGACCCTGCCTTCGGCGATCAGGCGGATCACCTCGGGATAAATACGGTGCTCCTCCACCTGGATGCGCTGGTGGAGCGTTTGCGGCGTATCATCATCTTTTACTTCGACGACCGCCTGCATGATGATCGGGCCGGTATCCATCCCCAGTTCGACGAAATGGACGGTGCAGCCGGTGAATTTCACTCCATAGTCCAGCGCCTGCTTCCACGCCTCTAATCCGCGAAACGCCGGCAAAATGGATGGGTGAATATTGATGACGCGGTTGGGAAACGCCTCCAGGAAATCCCCTTTCAACATCCGCATAAAGCCCGCCAAAACAACCAACTCCACTTCTCGCTCCTTCAAGACCCGGATGTAATCGGCCTCAGCGGCCGGACTCAGCCTGGTTTTATATTTTCCGGGCGGCACATAGAGCGCGTCGACACCGTGCTTGCGGGCGCGCTCCAAAATGAATGCGGTCTGGACGTCGCTGATGACGCACGCTATCTTTGCCTTCACCCGTCCCGCGGCAACGGCATCGATAATGGATTGCAGATTTGTGCCGGTCCCCGAACCCAATACGCCAATCTTCAAGCAGGCTCTGTTCATCTTTCTCCTCCTTCACGCCCCGGCATTGCGGCAGGTGACCGCATCGGAGACGAATTTCTCTTTTCATAAAAGACGGGAAAACTTGATTATTCAGATAAGGGATGTTACATTAATTCAGGGTCCTCAAGAGGCTTTCAGCGTCCGGCATCCAGCGGAGGACATCGCCGTGGAAGTAAATTTCCGACCGCTCCCGCCCACACCCGCGGCGCGCCGCAGCGCGCCCGGTCAAGTGCCTCCCGATCAGGGTCAGAACTTCACCGAATTAATCGAGAATCTCACTTCAGCCGAAAATAATCCTGAGGCCAATGACGGATCAGGCGCCAAAAAGGAGCAAAAGAAGCCTGCCCGCCAAAAAGATGCAAAGGCTCTTCCCGCGGAACAAGCTCCTGAAGAACCCGGCAGCGCTCCGTCGGGCGACAAGCCGCCTGCCGGCCCGCGAAAACTGGGGACTCATTTCGACATCCTTGCATGATCTCCCCGGCACGCATCACTCTTGCTTCCGCTCCAGTGCTCTCCCTTTGTTCTGCCGAAATGAGCGAGCAATCCTGAACACGGCGGCTTCGCCGCCTCCAATCATCGCAGCCGTTCAGTACCCAAAGCTTTCAGAGAGCAGGGTGCCCAGTTTCTTTTTGAGAAGTCGGTAAGAGTAGTATCGCTTGCCCAGGTTGTAATTGTGCTCAACCAGCTCCTGGGTAAGCTTCGGATTATCCAGCAACTGGGTCATCAGCCGAATCGCGCTGTCGGTGACATAATCCTCAAGCTCGACCACCTTGAAGCCTCGCGGCTTGATATCAACGGAGTAGACGGAGTATAAATTCACCGCTATTGGCTTTCTGAAATAGATTGCCTCGAGGAAAGCGTTTCCGAACCCTTCAAAGGTGGACGGGTAGGTTATGAAATCGGCATGGGGATAAACATCCTCAATCGTATAGATTTTTCTTCCGTCCAGCGTGACCGCTCGTTTATCGCTGATGGTGCCGGACACAAACAAGGTATCCACGTTCAGCATCTTCGAGTATTCGCGGAGGCGCTGCTCGTAGCCGTGCCCTTCGTCGCCCGAGGCATGCGAAATGATCAGCTTTGCCTTCCGATCAAGACGCCTGACCAATTCAATCGAGGTCTCAATACCCTTCCGCTTCACGACTCGCGTAGGCTGAAGAATGAATAATTCGTCGTCCTGCAACCCGAAAACCTGCCGAACGTCCCTCGCATATTCATCGAGGGGAGGAGGCGGATTATCAAAATCCATGACGTTGGGAATAAATGTCGAGGATATGCCTCTTCGGTGGGCGAGCAGGTTGGCCGCTGTGCTATTGATGACGACGTGCTGAATGCCCGGCGAATTTGGCGGGAAAGCCATTGTCAGGTAGTCCGACGCCGAGTTCACAAGAAAATGCTTGCGTTCCCAAAAAAAATCGTGATGGTGTGCGATTGTCGGAATTCTGGTCTCGACAGTCACCTCGGTTAATGCCAGCCCAAGCGGGATATTGAGCGGGATGGTAACCGCATTTTCCGGGATAAGCAGGTCAATTTCGAATTCCCGGATGAACTCGTAGATTGTCTCCTTTAACTGCTCTTTGAGCGCATAAATTTTGCGAGTTACCTCGGGCCTCCTGCGGCTCGTCTCGAAACAGCTTGTATAAACATCCCTGATCTCCGGATGCATGAAATGAGCTTCCTTGACCAGCATCGAAATTTCAGGCGGCCGATCCAGTTCGCCCGCAAAATAAAAGCACGAATGTCCCAATTCCTCCAACACTTGCGCCCATTTTGCGGTTTCAAGGGAGACGCCGTCGGTTCCGGCGAATCGGGTGGAGATAAAACCTATTCTTCTACCTTTTTTCTTGTTTTTGGGCATAGAAAACGACTCTTTTTACATAAAGAACAACCCAGCGCTTTATCTTTACTTTAAAATATTTCTGGGGGAATGTAAAGAGTGGTCGTTCAAGGCGCGCGCCACGGCCGATTGCCCAAAGCAATGAAAGACTTGGGCGTCCAGCGGCGGGTTGAAGCGGCGCCACACTCTCAATCGGGGCGCGGAAGGCGCTCGGCGACCGGGAGCAGGTCGACCGCCTTCCGGTGCGGCTCGGCCTGATACCAATAAGCCGTGCTGGAATAGTCATGGCCCATATCGTTGGCATGTCCGTGCTCGATCGAAAACAGGATCGACCTACTGAAAACAATCGGGTCCTCGATGTGGAACCGGTACATCGAGTGTTTTCCCGTGTAGTCGTCGTTGCCCTTCAGGTGATAGCCGTAGTAGGGTGTACAGAACGGCTGTCGAACCTCATTATAATTCCAGGCGCCGCAAAAGTAGTCCTCGGTTCCCGTCCCGTGAATTGCGGGTGGCCATTTCTCTCCGTCAATGAAAAACATGTCGTCGCCCTCGCCCCACCATCCCGGAGTACGGGCGTCGATATCCAGATGGCATCCGACGTAATGGCCGTGGCCGCTTGCTTCGAGAACGATATAATTCTCCTTCCCGTCCACATTCTGGTCGTTCGGCAGTTGAACCGGGCGGCACCCGTTTTTCCTTCGCCACTGGCAGTGGAACGTCCCCAGCCCCTCGGGCAATCGTTCATGGGCCTCGTAATCGATGTAAAAATAAAGGATGAGCGGAAGCTCATCACATTCGCTCACGACCTCGATCCGGGCGTCCCGGTAAAAAGGCATCGAGAAAAAGCAGTTGAATCCGCGATCGAACATTGAGAGCGGCAGCGATGTGAAGTAGGTCGTTCTCGCGTGGCCGAGCCCAAAAACATCGCCAACAGGAACTTCAACACTGGGTTCGCGTTCGCCGTCCCAAAACATCTTGAGCACGATCTTCCTGAGATAGGCGTCCTCCGAGCACGCCAGCGTCATCCAGATATGCCGTATGATTCCCGGGCCCGGCAGGTGAGCGAGCACTCTGCTCTCTCCCGGTTGAAAGATCCAGAAATCCGCATTCCCCCCAGTCCTATCATAGCTGGACGCGCGCAGCGAGCGGCAATTGCGGAGTGAGGCCAGATGTGCTAGAGAAATGGTCGACAACATGAAACGCCTCCTTTGGCTTGACAATCAGAGCGTCCGGCATAGATGTTCGCCGGCCTTGCCGTTGTTTCGAGTTGTATGGTATTATACCGTCACCATCCATTCGATCCAAACAAAAATAGAGCGTCAATCGAAATGTCACGAACCGCCTTTGTCTATCATCCAGTATACCAGGAGCATTTCACCGGCTCATGGCATCCGGAGCGCCCTGAACGGCTGGTCGCCATGCTTGAAGCGGTGGAATCGGCGGGATTAAAAGAGGCTCTTCTCCATCTTACTCCGTCAGAGTGTCCGGTGGAGTATGTGAAAGCCGTCCATACCGAGCGGCTCATCGGCATGATCAAACGATTGTGCGGCCCAACGCTGCAACACATCGATTCGGATACCGTCGTTTCAGAAAAATCGTACGAAGTAGCGTTATACGCCGCCGGCGCAGGCATCGCCGCAGCGGACGCAATTATGGCCGGAACGGTAGAAAACGCGTTCTGTGCGGTGAGGCCGCCGGGGCATCACGCCGAGAGCGACCGCGCGATGGGCTTCTGCCTTTTCAATAATGTCGCAGTCGCCACGCGCTATCTGCAACGGCAAAAGGGCATCGAGAGGGTTCTGATTGTCGATTGGGATGTGCATCACGGCAACGGCACACAGGAGATTTTCTACGAGGACCCATCTGTACTCTACTTCAGCTCGCACCAATACCCATATTATCCCGGCACCGGAAGCATGCACGAGGGCGGCAGCGGTAAAGGGGAGACCTTTACGGTTAATGCACCCCTCCGCGCAGGGTGCGGCGACCCCGAGTATCGACAAGTTTACGAAAAGATGCTTCCCAAAATAGCCGAAGTCTTTCAGCCCCAATTCGTGATGGTTTCCGCGGGATTCGACGGCCATAAAGACGATCCTCTCGCGTCCATGCAGTTGACGGAAGAAGGATTCGGTTTTCTAACCCGGCTGACGCTTGAGATAGCGCAAAAATATTGCAGCGGCCGGCTGATCTCGATGCTCGAAGGCGGCTACGGCCAGTCACTCGGAACTTCGGTCGTTGCGCATCTGAAGGTTTTGGCCGGTTTAAGTTGACTCAAGAGGAGGCTGAAAAACCAATGCAGCGGGTGGTTGATTATTTCGAAAAGCCGGGGCCTCAGAATACGCCGCGATGCATTGAAATAGCCGCGCGGGCGGTTGCCGACGGGTGGAAGCATGTTATCGTCGCGACCACAACCGGCGAGACGGGCGCCGCCGTAGCCGAGGCGCTCGCGGGAACCGGGGCCGACGTCGTGGCGGTGACTCATAGCGCGGGATTTCGCGCGCCGGGTGAACTCGAATTAACCCCAGCCAACCGGGACAGGATGCTTTCAGCCGGCGCGAGAATATATACCGGCACCATTCTGACTCACTCGCTTGAAACAGCCCTTGCCGCGCAATTCCAAGGCATATATCCCACAACGCTGATCGCGCTTTCCCTGCGGCGGCTCGGCCAGGGAATCAAGGTGGTGTGCGAGATCGTGATGGAAGCTTGCGATGCCGCGCTCGTGTCGGAAGGACAAGAAGTGCTGGCAATAGCCGGAACCGGCAGAGGCGCCGATACGGTTGCCATTCTGCGGTCGGCTGCATCGAAACGTTTTCTTGAGCTTAGAGTCCTTGAAATTCTCGCGAAGCCGCGAGAGTAGATTGCGCGGCCAGTGGAGGATAATGGAGCAAAGAATGATGATGCGCCACAGGCAGATACTCTCCAGAAGCAATTCGGCACTCCTGGTCATTGACTATCAGGAGAAGTTGCTTGCCGCCTTCGCCAATCCCGATCCTTTCATCGGCTCCTGCATCAAGCTGATCCGGTTCGCCAAGACCCTCGATCTGCCCATCCTCTGGACGGAACAATATCCTCAGGGGTTGGGCAGGACGATCGAGCAGGTGAAACAAGAGCTGACAGGATTGGAACCGATAGAGAAAGTCAGTTTCAGTTGCTTTGGCGACTCCCGTTTTGCGAGCGCCGTTTCGCGGCTGAACCGCGCACAATTGATCGTATGTGGAATCGAGACCCATATCTGCGTCGCGCAGACGGTGCTGGATGCTCTCGAGGCAGGCTATCAGCCGCAGGTGGCCGCGGATGCCTGCGGCTCTCGACGCGAATCCGATCATGAGTTCGGCCTCCGAAAAATGGAGAATGCCGGCTCAGTGTTGACGACTGCTGAAGCCGCCATGTATGAGGTACTCGCGCGATCGGATACAGCCGAGTTCCGCAAAATTCTAAAAATTGTAAAATAAAGTCTCTTCTATCGCTTTGTAAAAATTCCGACGTTTCTGCCAAAAAAGTATTGACAGACGTATTCTCTCGTGATATAATTACGTTGCCCTCCCAAGACGCGATGTCTTCTTTCCTTCTTGTCAGAGCAATTCGATCGGCAAAGTGTCTATTTAGGTTCCTCTCCCAAAGGCTTTGTCGTGCAGGGGTGAATCGGATTTGTCATTTGACAAGAGAAAGGAGTCGCGGAATGAGTAACTTCGTTCGTGGCCGCAAAGGCTTCACCCTTGTCGAGCTGCTGGTGGTAATAGCTATTATCGGTATATTAGCTGCTATCCTGCTGCCGGCGCTTGCCAAGGCACGGGAATCAGCCCGTCGTTCTGCTTGCGTGAACAACCTCAAGCAGCTGGGCCTTGTGTTGGGGATGTATGCCTCGGAGAACAGGGACAAATTCCCTCCGCTGGCAAATCATACCGAAAGGTTCATGTATGATGCCAACTGCCTGTAT